>JBCCJE010000007.1:0-20305 GCA_039027925.1 Bacteroidota bacterium | reverse complement strand
TTTTATTTATTTTTTTCTAAAAGAATTTAGAATTACCGAGTTGTCTTTCTTTGACGTAGGAAACTTCTAGCCTGCTTTTAGATCGAAAAATTCTTTCCGATGATTCGTTAATCAAGCGATAGCTAAAGCCTAAATAGCCTAGTAGTGGCTGCGGGGTAGTACTTGGGATAACTTCTTTTTCTTCCGTTGGGTTTTGTAAAATAGTGTCCATTTTTTAAATAGGTTTATTTTTATAAATGGCAAATAAAAATTGTGTGTCAGTTATTTATCGATTTTGAAAAAATAGCTAAGCAGTTGACTAGGGGGAGTTTAAGTGTTAGTTTTTCAAAATCTTAAAAAAATAACATATGCACAGTTCCTATTAGCTACTTAGTGTAGTGAAATATGCTTTGAAAAAAATTGGGCATCTACGTAAAAGTCTTGTTTCAATTTTGATTTGGTATTATCCAGCCGTCAAGAAAATTGAAACTTTACGCTTACGATTAAATGGTATCAACGGTAACCAAAACAAAAATTTACGGCTTTTGGTTGTTAGAGTTCCGCTAAAGCATATTAAATTTATATAAATGTGTTACTTTCCCTATTTCAAATTTTATTCCAAAAACACATGAAAATAAATAATAAAGTGTTAATCCGTAAAATGGTAGACAATCTTCTAAATTTTTTCAAAAAAATTACTCAATAACCGCTACACACGCTTTAATTTTCTCCGCCAAACCCTGTACTTCGGGTTCCATAAATAAAGAGGTGTGATGCCCTTCGGTAGTGTGTACTTCTAGTCCACCCTTCGCTAATTTTTGCCACTGTGTGATGTGAATATCTTTATCTTTTCGCTGCGCAAATTCCGAGCTACGGATTAGCGTTATTTTCCCATCAAATGGCTTCCAAGAATAATGATGATAGAGCTGATTCAGGTTTTGAATGGTCAGTCTGAGATGGCGTTCTTGTTCATTTTCCAAAGGAGCTAAGGCTTTTTGCTTGGTGCGGATAAAGCGGTTTCTGAATTTTTTTTGAATCCCTTTCCAGTTGCCTGCCTTGATCATTTTTACAAAACGAGTGACGGGCTGCTTACCGCCCCGCTCTTCCGCTCCCAAAAGATACTGGGGCCCAGAATCCACGAAAATAAGGAGTGCAACAGTCTCTCCCGCCGATTGAAGTTGGTTCGCCATTTCCAAACCAACGGCATTGCTAAAGCAAGTTCCTAGGATATGATAAGGGCCTTCGGGTTGTACCTTTTTCATCTCTTGGATGTAGTCGGCTGCCATTGCTTCGATGCTGGAATGCAACGTTGCTTTACCATCCAAGCCCGAAGGTTGGAGGGCGTAGAGCGGTTGTTCGGGACTAAGATGTTGGGCGAGCGGGTGGTAAAAAAATACGTGACCACCGCCCGAGTGGATACAAAAAAGTGCGGGTTTTGATCCCTTTTTATTTAGCGGAACAATTGCCGACCAGTTACTACCGTCCTCGTCGTCGTTTGCTTTTTGGTTGAGAAAATGAGCTAACTGATAAATGGTCTGATGCTCAAAGAGTTGGTTGGGTGCTAGCTCGATACCTGCTTTTTGTGCCTTGGCGATGATTCGAATACTTTGAATAGAATCGCCACCAATTTCAAAAAAGTTGTCGTGAACTCCGATGGGATTTATTTTCAGTACTTCTTCCCAGATGGACGCTAAGGTTTTTTCAGTTTCGGAGGTAGGAGCTACGAAATTTTGTTCCTCCAAATCTCTTTGATCGGGTGCGGGGAGTTTCTTAAAATCAATTTTTCCATTGGGTAATGTAGGGAAATTTTCCAACGGCACTAAAGCGGAAGGGATCATATGTTTTGGGAAAATAGCATTCAGCGTTTCCCGAATACTACTTACCTCTACGGGAGTATCCGACGTAAAGTAGGCTACCAAACGACGGTGCATCTCGTTGTCTTGCACGACGACTAGTGCTGCTTTGATCGCCTTTATTTTCTCCAAGGCAATTTGAATTTCTTCCACTTCTATTCTGTGTCCTCTGATTTTGACTTGCTGATCGGCGCGTCCCAGAAAATCTATAACACCATCTTTACGAAACTTGGCCAAATCTCCCGTTTTGTAAATTTTTGCTGATTTCGATAAATCGAAAGGCGACGGCAAAAAACGCTCGTCGGTGAGGGTAGGACGATTCCAGTAGCCCCGAGCTATTCCTCGACCACCGATGTAGAGTTCTCCCGTCACGCCCACGGGAACGGGTTGGAGATTTTTATCCAAAATATAATTGTCCATATTCGGAATTGGACGCCCGATGGGTACTGTACCAAAAGCGTCCGTCGGCGAAATCCGATGCGCAGTACTCCACACCGTACCTTCGGTAGGGCCGTACTCATTGACCAAATTAACGTTGGGTAATTTTTTATAATGTTTTAAAACCAAACTGGCAGGACAGGCTTCACCGGCCACCATGATCGTTCGTAATGATTGCAGATACTGCGGCTCGGCGTACTCCAAAAGTAAGTGGTACAAGGAAGGTAGCAGCAACGTGTGCGTAATGTTATTTTTCTGAATGACCTGTGCTAGCGTCTGAATATTTTGTTCAATCCTACGCGGGGGCAATACCAGCGTCCCTCCACTACACAGCGGCCAAAAAATACCAACGATAGAACTATCAAAAGAAAAAGAAGATAACAATAAAAACGCATCGGGCTGATGCTCAAAAAAACTAAACCTCGCCGTGGTGGAATGTACCAGATTTTGGTGCGTGATGGGTACGCCCTTGGGTTGTCCCGTACTGCCCGAGGTATAAATGATGTACGCGAGATCATTGTTACTTACTTCAGGCATGACTAAATCTACCGATCCCTCGCCCGCAATAATATCTTCAATCACTAATATTTCTGTCTCTACGGTAGTCAGTTGAGGGCGCAGTTGTTTTTGACAAAATACTACCGCAGCTTGCGCATCTTTTAAAATAAAATCAATTCGCTCCTTGGGATATTCGGGGTCAAGAGGAACGTAGGCAGCACCCGCTCGGAGGATGCCCAGTATTCCGATCATCATTTCTAGGCTGCGATTGGCGTAAAGTCCGACGGGGGTAGAAGGCGGAAGAGAAAGACGTAGTAATTTATTTGCAATTTTATTGGCTTGCTCGTGGAGTTCTGAATAACTGATGGATTGCCCATCGGCAACTACTGCTTTTCGATCAGGATACGTGGCTGCCATTTTTTCAATCAAGCGATGAATGGCGGTTTCTTCTGGCAAAGGTGTAGTGGTATCGTTCCAGTCGTACAGGATTCTTTGCCGCTCTTTGCTGTCCATGATGGCAAGTCTGGAGAGCGGAGTAGAGGGTTGGTTCATCGCCGAATCGAGTAGTACTTCGAGGTGGGCAAGCATACGTTGGGCGGTTTCCTCCTCAAATAAATCCAAAGCGTATTCCAGCGAAATTTCTAATGCCCCTTGATCCCCGTGGTTGGTTACGAATAGCGTAAGGTCAAATTTGGAAACCTGCAAGTCAATGGACTCCTCCTCAATCTCCAACCCCGTCTGATCCACATTGGATGTAGAGGAATTGTTATAAACAAACATGGTTTGGAAAATAGGATTGGCACTTCCAAATCGTTCGGGGTTTAATTTTTTTACCAAATTATCGAACGGCACATTTTTGTGCGCCAGAGCTTCCATAGTGGTGGATTTTATTTTTTGGATAAAATCGTGGAAAGACATTTCCCCATCCACTTGGCTGCGCAGTACGAGTGTTTCGTTAAAAAAACCAATCAATTGCTCCAGTTCCATTCGATCCCGATTGCTGAACGGACTGCCTACGAGTATGTCTTTTTGGTTGGCATACCGAGCTAATAATATTTTAAATGTTGCTAAAAAAACTACGTAGAGCGTCGTGTCCTGCTCCTTAGCGAAGGCGCGAACTTGACGAGATAGTTGCGGCGTTATTTTTTTCGCAATGATAGCTCCGCCAAAAGTAGCTCGCTTGGGTCTTACCTTGTCGGTCGGCAATTCGAGCAGGGGCAACTCTCCTCCCAACTGATCGAGCCAGTACTGCAAGCTGTCTTCGCTGGTCGTTTGTTTATTTTTCCAAAAAGCGTAATCGGTGTATTGAATGGGAAGTTCGTTTGGCGCAGTTAGTATTTCGTTTTTTTGTCCTTGCTGATAAAGCGAAAATAATTGTTGCTGAAAAATCAACAGGGAAGAACGATCCCCAATGATGTGATGAATGGACAAGACCATCCAATGGTACTCCTCGCTAATTTTTATCAACCCAATTTTTAAAAGTGGATCCTGC
Source organism: Bacteroidota bacterium (assembly GCA_039027925.1). GTDB lineage: Bacteria > Bacteroidota > Bacteroidia > Chitinophagales > Saprospiraceae > CAJQQY01. The sequence continues at coordinate 16,045 of JBCCJE010000007.1, read as the reverse complement.
GTGAGATCAAAAGTTTTGGTAGCAAAATCGTGAATGGCTGCGTTCGCTGCTGCTTCCACATCGTCACCTTGGTCGAGGTGGAGGCCTATTTTCTCAATCGAAAAATCCAATTGGGGATGAATGAGCAATTCAACGTCTTGGGCATTTTCCACAAAGTTTGTTCGTAGAATTTCGTGCTGGTCAAATAATTTTTGAAAACAATCGGTGAGTAGGGCTACGTCGAGTTTTCCCTTAACTTTGTAAAGATGAGCGTACTGATAAAATGGATTATCGGGATAGAGTTGCTGCAATAACCACAGCCGTTGCTGTCCACTCGTAGGACTTACCTTAGCCTCCGAGGGGCGTGGCGTAATTTTTTGAACAGCACCCGCCGCCTTCTTTCGCTTGCGCCATTGGGCTAAGACGGAGGATTTTTTGGGTGTATTTTTTTTTTCTAAAGACATTATTTACTAGCTAAATTTTTCTACCCAAACACAGAATTATAAGCTTTCCAAAAATAAGTACCCAGCGTCAAGTCCGTATCGAAAGCGCGCTCGATGACCCAGTACATAGCAATAAAAATCAAAACCATCGAACCGTACTTAATAATGGCGGGATAGATCTTTTGTTTTCGGAGTAAAAATAAAACTGGGAAAACCATACAAATAATCAGCACTTGCCCTAGCTCTACGCCCAGATTGAATCCCAAAAGCGATAAGATCATGTAGTCGCCGCTGAGTCCTTTTTCCCCTAACACACTCGCAAATCCGAACCCGTGAAATAAGCCAAACCCAAAAGCAATGATCCATTCTTTTTGTTTGAAAATAGGCGTGATGTTATGAAATGCCGCCAAAGCGATGGAGAAGGCAATGATGGACTCTACGATACGGGAAGAGAGATTCACGATGTTCAGCGATGCCAACGCAAGAGTGATCGAGTGGGCTATCGTAAAAAAAGTAATGATCTTGATGATGTACCAAAACGCCGTCCCGAAGCTCTCTACTGGAATCCAAGTGCTATCACTAGTCACGTCAGATACCGTTTCTCGCCGTCTCATCACGGAAGGTAGGATCAGCGCAACGATGAAGAGGATGTGGTCCAGTCCGATCCAGATGTGCCAGACCCCTAGCTTTACGAGTGCCACAAAACCTTTCCAGAGGGAAGCATCTTTGAGCGATAAACTTTGCCGGGTGTCGTCCTTGCTGTAAATGTTGGAGACGAGGGCCTCATTATCCACGATACCTGCTTTCCAGTTGTACTCCACTACGAGCATCCCTTTGTGGATAGGATCTTTGTCAAAAAGAAGATCGTAATAAATGTCTAGTGCTTCCGGCATCTCCGTGATTCCGTCCAGTTCAAAATGAAACTGCGCAAAGTCCTCCATCTCATCGAGGTTGAGTACGGTGGGTTCTACGAAGCGTATCTGATAAGTTTGATTGCCCGCCTTAAACGAAGCCCGACTGAGGATATAATCTTGTACGGCGGAGACGTGCGGTTGGATGGCCTTCATGCTGAGCCGATCTTCCAAATTGAGATTAAGTGCCTTGTTCATATCCTTGGCGGTAATCTCAAATCGTCCGCCGACGCCCGCTTTGTAAACTCGGAGATACAAATAACTTTGGTCGGGCGCGTGGGCACTAAGGAGCGATGGCAACAAAAAGATAAAAAAGAAGATGCCTAAGAAAGCTGGTTTTAATCTCAATTGCATGGTATCAAAAGATGTTTTTGTTTGTTAGGAAAGTTCAATCATGGTTTTGAAAGTATCATTGGATTCCATCAAAGAACGGTAAGTCCCTTGATCCACAATTTTTCCTTCTTTGAGGATGTATATTTGGTCTGCGTGCCTGACAGTAGATAGCCGATGCGCAATCAATATCGTAGTGATATTTTGCGGAAGCAGTTTCAATGAGTTAATAACTTCTTGCTCGGTGATGCTATCCAAGGCACTCGTTGCTTCGTCCAGTACTAGCACTTCGGGATTAAAATATAAGGCTCGTGCTAGTCCTATTCTTTGGCGTTGACCTCCGCTTAGCCTTACGCCGTTTTCACCGATTGTGGTCTGAAACCCATCCGATAATTCTTCTCGAATAAAGTTAAAAATATTAGCAATCTTAGTGACCTTTTCTAGGTGTTTAAAATCCACTTCTTCGTCGGTTTCACTCAAAGTGATATTTCTAGTGATGGTATCATCAAACAAAAAAACTTCTTGCGGTACGTAAGCCAGACTCGCCCTCCACGACGGTGCGTTGGCGGGAACAATCTCGGTATCACCAACTTGAATTTTTCCGTGGGTAGGTTGAAGCAGCCCCACGATCAAATCAATCAACGTCGTTTTTCCCGAACCCGTAGAGCCAATGAAGGCAATGGTTTGTCCTTTCTGAATTTCTAAATTGAAGTCCGTCAAGATGGGTGTTTCGGATAGCGGATAAGTGAAGTCGAGTTGATCTATTTTTAGGGATGCACCCATCGGGATAGGTGTCACTTCTTTTTGGGGCTCTGGTTGTAGCTGTAGGCTGAGCACCAGGTCATCGTAGAGTTTTTCGAATACAGGATAGTTGTGCCGGAGTTTTGCCGCTGCCGAAAATGCCTTTTGTAAGGCGGGTAACAATCGGTAACCCGCCACGGCGTAAAGGCTCAATCTCGGAATGGCGGATTGAATATTTCCCGAAGAAACGAACAGGTAAAAGGTAATACTCAGAATACTACCGAAGGCGAGCAATTCTAGGATGTTGCGTGGTGCTGCTAGCAGGAGGTTATACTTGGGTTGTACTTCACAAAATTCTTTGGACGCTTCGCTAAATCTGTTGTAAAAAAACTGCTGCCGATTATACACCATCACCGTTTTGATACCGGTGAGCAACTCTTGCAAATTTTTGTAACGCAGCAAATTCATATTGATACGATGGTGCCCGATTCTTTTGAGATAATTTTTTTGGGCAAGATAAATCAGTAGGTAGGCACCACCCAACGCTCCAAACATGATGAGGGCAATCTTAAGATCCACCCATAGCAATAATCCAAAAATGATGAGCGAAACGAACGTACGAGAAACGACCTCAATGATGGGAACGATGAATCCATTGGTCAGGACGTTGACTTCAGATATGGTGTAGGCAGTTAGGTCGGACGTATTAGTATTTAAAAAAAAATGATAAGGCTTGTTGATGTAGATTTTCAGTAAGCGCGTACTGAGATTATGCGCCACCCCCCACGAGTAACTGTACTGCAACCAAGTGGTCAGGATAGCAAACAGATTGGTAATGGTAATCAATACCATTACTAAGACACCAAAATAAATCAACATCTGCTTGTGGCTCGCAAAATTGAAATAATGATAAATCTTATTGAGGAGGGTACTTTTATCTATGGCGTCCGGCTCGGCTACCAACTGCATAAAAGGGAGAATAGAGGCCACACCCAGCACCTCAATAATTCCCATGATAAAAATAGCGAAGAAGAGTTTGACGAATTTCGCCCGCTCTCGCTTATTGATGATGTTAATTATTTTTACGATAGTTTTTCTTTTATTTGATACAATTTGATATACGAGTTTTTGGGGGGTTACGGATTACGGGGTATCACAAATCAGGCAGTATTTTATTTGGCATTTGTGGCAAAGGGCATTGGTGCTAACTTTGAGGAGATTCTACTGTTAAATTTTTATACACTATCTGCGAGTTTGCAGGATGCTTCCCCCTTCCGAGGACTCGAGACAGCAAGGGTGATTGGTTCTCAAAGTTAGCACCAATTACCTTTCGACTCGTCATAAGGTTTTTATCACTTAGTAATCCACTTACCTTCTTTTACTCGTAAGTAATGATGGACTTGGTGAGCCCCGAATGTCCAATTTATTTTCCAATAAAAATCAAAATTATTTAATTATTTTTTTAAAAATCAAAAATGAAGCGAATCTACTTATTGTGGGCTTGTTTACTACAGCTTACAGTCTCCATTGGTCAAAATGTATCGGGTGTCATTTTAGATGCCTCCAAGGATAGAATTGCGGGGGCCTACGTGGTTTTATCCTCCACCGAAATCCATACCCACTCTGATGATTTTGGGAAATTCATGCTCGAAGGTATCCAACAAGGAGATACCCTAAAAATTATCCACCTCGGATACGAACCCCAAGCGGTAGTGGTCAACGATGTCAACGAAAGACTCGTCGTAGAACTCAAAGAAAGTTCCTTTCAGTTGAGTGAGCTAGTTGTCAATCAAAATTCGAAAGAAGTCAACGTCATTTCTACCATTGATATTGAACTCAATCCGGTGAGGTCGGCTCAGGAATTTTTACGAAAAGTACCAGGGCTTTTTATCGGGCAGCACGCCGGAGGAGGTAAGGCCGAGCAAATATTCCTACGGGGATTTGATATAGATCACGGAACGGATGTCAACATCGTAGTGGACGGGATGCCCGTCAATATGGTCTCCCACGCCCACGGGCAAGGCTACGCCGATATGCACTTCGTCATTCCAGAAACAGTAGAGAAACTCGACTTCGGGAAGGGCCCTTACTACGCCAACAAAGGTAACTTCACCACGGCGGGATACGTGGAGTTTACCACCAAGAAAAAACTAGATCAATCGCAGATTAGTTTTGAAGCGGGCCGGTTCAATACCTTTCGTACCGTAGGCCTTTTTAATTTGTTGGATACCGAAAAACAAAACGCGTACATTGCCACGGAGTACATGATTTCGGATGGGCCCTTCGAGGCTTCCCAGCATTTTATCCGTAGTAATTTTATGGGAAAATATACCACGCAACTCAATCGGGGAGGGGAACTATCCATCTTGGCTTCTCACTTCACGAGCACTTGGGACGCTTCGGGACAGATACCACAGAGGGCAGTAGATCAAGGATTGATTACCCGCTTCGGAGCGATAGACGACACCGAGGGCGGAGAGACGAGCAGAACCAACATTGCCCTTACTTTCGATCGAATCCTTACGGATCGAGCCTTTATCAAAAATCGAGTGTATTACTCTTTATACGATTTTGAGCTATTTTCCAATTTTACTTTTTTCCTAGAAGATCCCATCAACGGGGATCAGATTCGACAAACGGAGGATCGGCAGATCTTCGGAGGAGAGAGTGTCTTTAATTATTCCATGCCTTCGCGAAATGTTAACTCCCTTTTCCAGTTAGGAATTGGATTCCGAAATGATGAAATCATAGGCAACGAACTCGCTAGAACTAAAAACAGAAGAACCACCCTCGAATCCATTCAACTTGGAGATGTGGACGAAAAAAATCTATACACCTTCGCCAAAGCCGAGTTTGACGTGAACAAGTGGTTGTTCGAAGCGGCGGTAAGATTTGATTTTTTCGAATTTAACTACGTCAATAATTTGGATACGGTTTACGAAAACCAATCGCAATCTAAAGGGATTGTCTCCCCCAAATTCAATATCATCTACAACCTCAATAACTCTATTCAGCTTTTCTTAAAGTCAGGAATAGGTTTTCATTCCAACGATGCAAGAGTAGTGTTAGAACAAGACAACAGCGACATCTTACCCGCTGCCTACGGGGTGGACGTCGGTTCTGTTTTCAAGCCGACCAAAAGAATGTTTGCCAATGTAGCTTTGTGGTATTTGTATCTTGAGCAAGAGTTTGTGTACGTAGGGGATGCAGGGATAGTGGAGCCAAGCGGTGAGACACGTAGGCTAGGTGTTGACGTGGGCTTGCGCTACCAAGTGAACGATTGGATATTTGCGAATGCTGATTTTAACTACGCTTTTGCGCGAAGCCTATCGGATCCCGAAGGGGAGGATTTGATTCCGCTAGCACCCATCGTGACGGCAACGGGTGGACTTAACTTCGACAGAGACCGATTCCACGGGTCTCTACAGTTCAGGTATCTTCAGGATCGTCCTGCCAACGAAGATGACTCCATCGAAGCCATCGGATACACCATAACTGACCTGAACCTGAGCTACGATGTCGGGAATGCTTCCTTCGGAGTGGCTATCGAAAATCTTTTTGACCAAGAATGGAACGAAACTCAATTTGCTACGGAATCACGCCTACGCAACGAGAGTGCTCCGGTAGAAGAAATTCACTTCACGCCCGGTACTCCATTTTTTATCAAGGGAATCTTCCGATATAAATTTTAACTTTGATTTAAAATTGGAAAATGAGAGTAGGGAAGCGAGCGTAGAGAAATGGGAAGAAAGTGTGGGAAATAATGCGCATTGCATAATTTTCTGTGCGGACTCTTAATTCTCTACGCTTGCTTCCCTACTCCCACTTTCCAACACTCCGTTATTTTTCAAAAAAAACTAAAAGCACTAAGTATTTTGTCCAACAAAAAAACATTAATACTATCCTCGGCAGACGTGGAGCAGATCGTTAGAGAAGTCGGCACAGATGAACTCATGGATCAACTGATCGAAAATATGGAGCAAGCTTTCCTCGATTTTGATCCTGCACAAAAGATCATCCCCGTGAGGTCTGGATTTAATTACAAAAATCCAGAACTGGGATTGATTGAGTGGATGCCGCTACACGATTACGGCGAAAAAATAGTAGTCAAAATGGTAGGCTACCACCCCAACAATCCCGATAAACACCAACTGCCCACCATCGTCTCCACCATATCAAATTACGATACCAACACGGGACACCTCAAAAGTTTGGTAGATGGCGTATTTTTGACTGCCCTACGAACGGGGGCTGCTTCGGCGGTGGCGAGCAAATTATTAGCTAAGCCCGAAAGCAAGATACTAGGCTTAATCGGCTGCGGTGCACAATCAGTCACTCAACTCCACGCCCTATCTAGGATTTTTAAATTTGAAAAAGTACTGTACTACGACGTGGACGAAGCGACCAATGATTCGTTTGTGGATCGGGTGACGATGTTGGACTTGAAAGTGGAGTACCAAAAAATGCCGATAGAAGCTATCGTAGCGGAATCGGATATTGTCTGTACGGCTACCTCGATTGACATTGGAGAAGGGCCACTCTTTCAAAATGTAACCACCCAACCGCATCTTCACATCAACGCAATTGGATCGGATTTTCCCGGTAAAACGGAACTGCCCGTAGAGCATTTGAAAAATAGTTTTGTTTGTCCCGACTTTCCCGAGCAAGCCATGAAGGAAGGCGAATGCCAGCAGCTACTCCGAGAAGACGTAGGAGATGATATCTTCAAGTGTATCCAGCACGCAGAAAAATACGAGCATCTGAAAAATAAGAAAACTGTCTTCGATTCTACGGGACTTTCGTTGGAGGATTTAGTTATCATGGATTTATTTATTAACTATGCTCACAAGATGGGGCTAGGGCAGATGATCGCCATTGAGAACATGTCGTTGGATGCCAAAAATCCCTATCATTTTATCAAAAAAGATCGAGCATTATCCATGATTCCAAGGGTAAAAATAGAGCGCGTAAATTTGTTAGATGATGCTAGTCTTAACAATGGAAAGTAAGTGTATTTTCAAAAAAAATAATCAATGGATTTTTCTTGGCCACAAGAATACGTGGATTTTAAAAATGAGGTTGTTCAGTTTGCGCAAACTGAATTGAACGTGGACACTTTGGTACGGGACGAAGCCCAAACCTTTTCCCACCACTTGTGGAAAAAATGTGCGGACTTTGGTATTCAGGGGCTGGCGGTGACTAAGACCTACGGAGGCGAGTTGGAAGAAGTGGACTTTATGCGCGCCCTCTTGGCGATGGAGGGATTGGGCTACGGCTGCAAAGAGAATGCTTTACCCTTCGGACTCAACGCCCAGATGTGGACGGTACAGACACCCATTTTGCATTTTGGATCGGAAGCACAAAAAGAGAAATACCTCGTACCGATGGCCAAGGGCGAAAAAATTGGCGCACACGCCCTCACCGAACCCAACGCTGGATCGGATATTTTCAGCATGGAACTCACCGCCAAAAAAGTAGAAGGCGGCTATCTGCTCAATGGAAAAAAACACCTGATTACCCTTGCGCCCATTTGTGATTTTGTACTGCTTTTTGCTAATACGAATCCTAAGTTGGGAAGGTGGGGAGTCTCTGCGTTTATCCTCGAAAAAGAGATGGAAGGACTACACCGAAGTGAGCCAAGGAGCAAACTGGGGATGCGCTCCATTCCCTTTGGCGAACTAGAACTTCGGGACTGTTTTGTACCGAGCGAACATTTGGTAGGATCGGAGGGGATGGGATTTAGTATTTTAAATAATTCTTTGGAGTACGATCGTTGTTGTATCTTAGCTAGTCAGTTGGGCGCCATGGAACGACAACTAGAGCAAACGATTGATTACGCCAAAAAACGAAAACAATTCGATCAGCCCATTGGAAAATTCCAATCGGTATCGAATCGAATTGCGGATATGAAACTCCGCCTAGAAACCTCTAGGTTACTGCTGTACAAAACGGCGTGGCTCAAAAAAAATGGAGACACGGCGATGTTGGAAGCCGCCTTACTCAAATTACAATTAAGCGAGGCTTTCGTTACTTCTAGCTTGGATGCCATGCGTACCTTTGGGGGTATCAGTTATTTGGCGGAGACGGGGGTTGATCGGGATTTGAGAGACGCCGTAGGAGGAGTGTTATACGCAGGTACGTCTGATGTCCAACGCAATATTATTTCAAAATTATTAGGTCTGTGATTTATTTATTACCACATACGATTACGCACGCTGCTACTCGATTTCCTGATCGGGAGGCGTTTAGGTGTGGTGATAAGTCCTTGACTTTCAAGGAGATAGCGGTTAAGATGAACCAACTAGCGGCATTGCTGCATCACCTTAATATCCAAAAAGGAGACCGAATTGGCATCTATCTGAACCGAAGTATTGAGGCCGCCATTGCTATACACGGCATCATGCACGCAGGGGCGGTTTACGTTCCGCTTGATCCTAAAGCACCAATCCGTCGTACCCAATATCTCATTAAAGATTGTGGGATAAAAATTTTAATAACAAATCATTCCCAAAGGCGCAACGTAAAAAATATCGTAGCGGACGGTACTGCCTTGGATGCCATCATTGGTATTTCACAGGCGGAAAATATACCCACTTTTGCTTGGGAAAAACTGGAGGAATTCCCCTCCGATTTCCGTCCTCCTTTTCCTATTTTGGAAAATGATCTAGCGTACATCATGTACACCTCTGGTTCGACGGGCCAGCCCAAAGGCATCATGCACACCCACGCAAGCGGACTGGCGTACGCACGACTAACGGCTGATCTTTACCAACTCAACGAGCAAGATCGGATAGGGACACACGCCCCTATTTATTTTGATATTTCGACGCTTGGATTTTTTACCGCACCGTTAGTTGGAGCTTGTAGTGTTATTGTTACAGATGCCCACACGGTGCTTCCGGCGAGCCTGAGTCAACTGATTGACAGAGAAAAATTGACAGTTTGGTATTCCGTTCCGTTGGCGATGATTCAGATGCTCCAAGCGGGTACTTTGACCCCACAAGGGGCGAGTGCGTTGCGTTGGGTACTGTACGGCGGAGAGGCTTTTCCCCCCAAATACTTGCGGGAATTGATGGCACTCTGGAGCAACGCAACTTTCTCCAACGTCTATGGTCCCGCCGAGGTTAATCAATGTACTTATTTTAATTTTACAAATTTGCCTACGGGCACAACATCCATTCCTCTGGGGCAGGTTTGGAAAAATACGGAGGGTATCGTACTCGACGAAAATGACGAAGAAGTAAAGCAAGGAGAAGGTGTCCTGTGCATTCGGAGTGCCACCATGATGAAGGGATACTGGCAGCAACCCGAACTAACGGAACGATCTTTTTACCGCAGAAAAAACAATACGCACACGTACGATACTTTTTATCGAACGGGTGATCTAGTAAAAATTGATGAGTGGGGCGTCCTGCATTTTTTGGGTCGGATAGATCACCAAGTCAAAATTCGTGGCTACCGCGTAGAGTTAAGTGCTGTGGAGGTTGCCTTGGTCGCCCACGCAGCGGTATCCGAGGCGGCGGTATTTCCCATCAGAAAAAAAGAAACGGCGCTTCACATCGAGGCGGCGGTCATTCTACAGCCGAGTGTAACCACGAGCACTAGCGAACTGTTGATTCATTTAAAAGAAAAATTACCGACCTACGCCGTGCCCGAAAAAATTACCATCGTTGATACTTTTCCCCGAACAGGTTCGGGCAAAGTGAAGCGATCAAAATTAATAGAACTTTTATACAGTTGAAAAAATGAACGAAGCGATAATTAATTTCATCACCCAAGAACTACACGGTGGCACCAAGGATTTGGACATCATGCCCGACGACGACTTGCTAGGAAGTGGTTTGGTAGAGTCTATGGGTATGATGAGGCTGATTCAATTTATAGAGGAAGCATATGATTTTCGAGTAGCTCCGCAGGATATGATTATTGAAAATTTTATGACCGTAGCGGCTATTTCTAATTATGTCAAAAAGGTAAAAGGTTGATATGATCTTGGGAGTGCGCCGAGGTGAACGATTGTCCTTAACTCAACATGCAAAATACTGAACCCACAAAATATTATGACTTAACGAGGAGTCAGTTACTGATCTGGACTGGACAGCAAATTAGTCCTAGTTCTCCGATGTATAACATGGCACTTGCATTTGAGCTACCCACTCAAATAGATGAAACTAAATTTGTGCTAGCTTTCCAAAAACTCCTTGCCCTGTGTGATGCCATGCGCACCGTCTTTGTGGAAAAAGATGGCAAGCCGCAGCAAAAAATACTGACCCATCTCGATTACCAAATGCCCATCGAAGATTTTTCCCAACATCCCGAAAAATCTATTTTTTTAAAAAACTGGTTAGCCAAGAGAAGCCAATGGCAATTCGATATTACCGAGTGTTTGTTGGATAGTGTTTTGATAAAAATGTCAACCGATCAGTACGTTTGGTATTTCAATGAGCACCATCTGATTACGGATGCGTGGGCCACTACGCTCAAGTACCAAGTGGTAGCTACCGCCTATCAGCATTTGGTGGAAGGGAAGCCAACGGACGATTTATCGTTTCCACTATTTGAAGATTATATCAAATACGAAGCAGCACAAAGTGCCAATCCAACCAACCGAAGGGCCAAAGATCACTGGGCCAATAAAGCTAAGGAACTCCCCGTACCGCCTGCGTTTTTTGGAAATTCGAATCTACTGTTGAATAGCCACTCACAGCGGGTAAGTCTGCGCCTAAGCAAAGCCCAATCGGATACCTTGCGGCAGTTGACCAAGGAAAGCGATCTACGGACTTGGACGGAACACCTTTCTTTGTTTTCCATCTTTTCTACCCTTTTGTTGGCTTATTTGTACCGCATCACGGGACAGCAAAAACTAGCAATCGGTACTCCCGCTCATAATCGCTCTACGACGGATTTTAAAAAAACGCCCGGCCTTTTTATCGAGCTATTTCCGCTGATGACCAATGTATCGGCGTTGGATACCTTTAGTTCTTTATTTCAAAAAGTGAAAGACGAGACGCTCGAATTTTTGAGATACGCGCAGGCGGGCGTGAGCAATCCCGACTTGAATCGGGGCTTCAATGTGGTGTTGAATTACATCAATGCTTCCTTTGCTGATTTTAACGGAACGCCGATGGAGTCCACGTGGATTCATTCCTCCCACGCTGATCCGGGGCATCACATCCGACTGCAAGTACACGACTTCGATGCGTCGGGACGCATCGAGTTATGCTTTGATTTGAACACTACGATTTTTAATGAAAAACAAATTCAGTCCATCCCCCATCAGTTTTTAAACTTACTAGAAAGTTTTGTGGAGGATCGGTTTCAGTTAGTGAATCAACCCGCTTTGGTGACGTCGGATACCGTTGCTATCGAAACTCATAACAACGACTTTACGTACGATGATAAAAAGTCGGTTATAGATTTTTTTCAAGCCAATGTGGCTAAAGACCCCAGCGCAATTGCCGTAAAATTTGGAGAAAAAGAATTGACCTACGAGGAGTTGAATCATCATACCAATCAGTTAGCGCATTTTTTAATACAAAATGGAGTCACTCCCGGGGAGCGAGTAGCGGTGTTGTTGCCACGATCTCCTGAGTTTTTGATTAGCATTTTCGCCATCTTAAAAGCGGGTGGCGTTTTTGTACCCATTCCGACTAATTATCCTACGGGCAGAATCTTAGGTATCATCGAAGATGCTCAACCTAAGCTGGTACTGAGCAATTCCGTTTTAGCCCAAAAACTACCGACTACCCTTCATCAGTTGGTGCAGTTGGACAAGGAATCTGTTTTTATCCAACAACAATCTTCCGCTGATGTAACCATCAACACTACCCTCGAAGATACCGCTTACATCATGTACACGTCGGGATCTACGGGAGTGCCCAAAGGCGTGATGATCGGACACGCTGCCCTGAGCCACTACGCTCAGTGGGCTGCACACCACTATACCGAGGGATTCCGTCCCGTAGTGCCTTTATTTACCTCGGTAGGATTTGACCTGACGATTACTTCTATTTTTCTACCGATGATTGCGGGAGGTGCGATCATCACCTATCAGGAGGCAGAGGAAGGTCCCGACCTATCGCTCTTCGAGGTGCTGGAACAAAACCAAGTCAACTTCATCAAGCTGACGCCATCGCATTTGGCGTTGCTGCCGGGGAAAAGTTTTAAGCAATCTCGCATTCGATCCATGATTGTGGGTGGGGAAAATTTTAAGACGGATATTGCCATTTTTGTAGAAGAAAATTTCGGAACAGACCTTAAAATTCTCAACGAATACGGCCCCACCGAAGCGACCGTAGGGTGTGTCGTACACACTTTTGATCCGAGTACGGATACACAGCACACCTCTGTCCCGATTGGTTTGCCTATGAATAATGTATCTGCTTACATCTTGGATGAACTGTTGAATCCTGTTCCCGAAGGTGTGATTGGAGAATTGTACATTGGCGGTATCGGGCTAGCGCAGGGCTACTGGCGACAAGAGGAGTTGACTACGCAGCAATTCATCACGAGTCCGTTCGACGCTAATCAAAAAATATATCGTACTGGTGATCTCGTACGTAAGCATCCTTCCCAAAATCATTTAGAATTTTTTGGTAGAAAAGACGATCAAATAAAAATCAGAGGAAGAAGGGTAGAGGTAGCAGAAATCGAAACGGTACTCAACCAACATCCCGGCGTCCTGCAAGGGGTAGTCGAGCTTCGGCACCGGCAGCGCACTAAAAAAGTAGATGATGTATTCAACTGTGTGAAATGTGGACTGCCGTCCAATTATCCCTCGGCGGAGTTCAACGAGGAAGGTGTCTGTCATCTTTGTCAATCCTTTACGAGCTATCAAGAAAAAGTAAAAAAATATTTCAAAACGAAGGCAGATCTCAAAGCACTATTCGACAGTGTGCCCGAAGATCAAAAAGGGGAGTATGACTGTATCATGTTACTTAGTGGTGGTAAGGATTCTTCGTACGCCGTGGCGCAGCTCAAAGAAATGGGACTAAAAGTACTAGCCTTTACGCTGGATAACGGCTACATTTCGCAAGAAGCTATTGCAAATGTCAAGCGCGTGGTCAAGGATATAGGGGTGGATTACGTGATCGGGCAGACGGATAAAATGAACGAAATCTTCGTAGATAGCTTACAGCGACACTGCAATGTGTGCGATGGTTGCTTTAAAACCATCTACACCCTGAGCGTTCAGATTGCTCTGGAGAAAAAAATTCCTTTCATTGTAACAGGACTTTCACGGGGACAGTTTTTTGAGACTCGACTGACCGAGGAACTATTCCAACAAGAAAAAGTGGATGTGGATAAAATTGACGAAATGATCTTAAACGCTCGTAAGGCCTATCACCAAGTGGACGATGCCGTGAAGCGATTATTGGATGTGTCCATGTTCGAAAATGATGAGGTTTTTGAGAAAGTGCGGTTCGTTGATTTTTACAGATATACCGACGTGAGTTTGGCGGAAATGCTGGACTATTTGAAAAATAAATTACCTTGGGTTCGACCTTCGGACACGGGGCGTTCTACCAACTGCTTGATTAACCAAGCGGGTATTTATGTACACAAAAAAGAATTGGGATACAGTAATTATGCTTTTCCCTACAGTTGGGATGTAAGGATTGGACACAAGACGCGGCAGGCCTCCTTGGATGAAATCAATGAAGAAATTGATGAGGTCGAAGTACAGAAAATTTTAGATGAAATTGGGTACAACCAAGCGGTCGGAAAAGGACATCAAAACGAGCAGCTAGTCGCGTACTTCGTTGGAACGGAAGCGGTGGACGAGGTCATGTTGAAAAATTATATGTTGACACAACTGCCCGATTACATGGTGCCCGTGCAGTTTATTCCCTTAGATAATTTCCCGCTGACGGTCAACGGAAAAGTGGATCGAGCAGCCCTACCGCTACCCGACGCTGTACGTCCCGTTTTGGAAATTGAGTACGTAGAACCCCAAACGGAATTTGAAGAAATTGTCAAAGAAGTCTGGTCAGAAGTAATGGAGATTGACAAGATCGGCATCCACGATAATTTCCTAGCTATCGGAGGCGATTCGCTACACGGGATCAGGGTGATCAGTAGGTTGAGTGCTGCGTTCGAGTTGGAGCTACCCGTTAATTTAATTTTTCAAAAACCAACTATCGCCCAAATTGCGGCTCACATCGAGGAGACGATAACAAAACTTTTGCAGGAGTTGGAGGGGTGAGGACAGCAGGGAAGAGAGCGGTGAGAGCAGAGAAGCTAGAACACGAAGAGATCAAGTACTTCGCAATCTCTAATCTCTCCTCCTAAAAACAGGCTAATTATGGCAAAAATTATTTGTATCACTACGGGACTGACGGGGATTTTGAATGCGAGTTTAGAATTAGTGAGCAGGTTGCAAAATGCTGGACACGAGGTGATTTACGCTTCTCCCAAAAATGTCAAAGAGAAAATAACGGCGGAAGCGATTCCTTACTTTCAACTACCCGAAATCCAAAATGATGTAAGTCCTGATCTACCTGTTTTTCGAGGGCCTTTTAAAAAGATAAAACGCCTGCTCTACAAAATGCAACACGCTCGGCGACGACAATTACAGACCCTGGAGCGGACTATTCCCTACGAATTTTCGCAGATGCTTCGGCGGGAAAAGCCAGATTTGGTCATTATTGATATTGAGTTGCACGAGTATATTTTTAAGGCTTACAGTAGCCAACAAAATTTCATCTTGCTCAGTCAGTGGTTTTCGCTGTGGAAAAGAAAAGGATTACCTTACTTGCTTCACGATACCATTCCGCAGCGGGGGTGGCGCGGTAGCCAATGGGCAATGACGCTAGCTTGGTGGAAAGTAGAATGGCAACGGTGGCGTATTTTTTTACAAAAAAAAATAAGATCGGGCGGTACGGATCGTAGAACTGCATTGCGGGCTTTGGCACAGCGAGAAAATTTTCCGGAGCGGTTGATCTCCCAAAATTATTGGCCAGGACCATTCACCTACAGCGAACTACCCGTGATAAGTATGACGGCTTTCGAGATGGAATTTCCCCACGAACCTCGCCCTCATCTTTTTTACGTAGGCCCAATGGTGTACGTAAAAAGAAAAGAAAAATTAGCGATGGGATCAGCCGAAGTGTCGGCAGCTGATGCCATCCATTACAAAAATAAAATTGGAGGTACATTGTTATACTGCTCCATTAGTACCTTGAAAAAAGGAGATGAGTCTTTTTTGAAAAAAATAATAAAGGCGGTAGAGGACAGAAAAGATTGGGTGCTCATCCTCGGAATGGGAGGACTCATTGACCAAAAAAACTTCGATGGTTTATCAGAAAATATTTTTCCATTTTCTTATGTCCCCCAGTTGAAAGTTTTGCGGGAGGCAGATTTATCCATCAATCACGGTGGCATTCATACGATCAATGAATGTATTCATTTTCGAGTACCCATGCTCATCTACTCCGGAAAGCGATCCGATCAAAATGGATGCGCCGCTAGGGTTCACTATCATCAGTTGGGTATCATGGCAGACAAAGATCAAGATGCACCGCGGGATATTCGAGAAAAAATTGAGACCGTGTTGGGAAATCCTCACTTTAAAAAAAACGTGGAGGCGATGCACCGTCGCATTTCGAAATATCAAGACCATCGGGAGTTAGAAAAAATTAT
>JBCCJE010000006.1:0-20483 GCA_039027925.1 Bacteroidota bacterium | reverse complement strand
CTCTACCTCGTAGGCTCCGATGTGTTGGGTAATACCTCCCGCTTCTCCGTCCGCTACCGCCGCACTTCGTATAAAATCCAGTAAAGAAGTTTTACCGTGATCCACGTGTCCCATTACTGTGACAATAGGAGCTCTCGGCCTTAAATCTTTCGGATCATCTATGATTTCGTCTTCTTCGTCTATCTGTTCTTCTGCGCTGATGAACTCGACCTCGTGTCCAAATTCACTAGCTACCAGTTCTATTATTTCTGCATCTAATCTTTGGTTGATAGAAACGATGACACCAAGGTTCATACAAGTTGTAATAACTTGGGCAACTGGAACATCCATTAGACCTGCCAATTCAGAAACAGAAACAAACTCCGTCAACTGCAAAGCACTCACTTCGTTAGCCATTTCTCGCTGCTCTTGGTTTTCTCTCAGACGCTCTCTGTTTTCCCGTCGTATCTTTTGACGCTTTCGACTTTTACCTCCTCCGAGGCGCGCCATTGTTTCTTTGATTTTTTCTTCAATTTCTTTTTGGGAAACCTCTTTGACTTCGTCTCTCCTACCTCGATTTCTTCCTCGATTGTTGCCACCTCTGTCGTTATTGTTTCCTCGATTGTTATTGGCTTGATTGCTGCGAGCACCTATCGAACTAGCAGAAACTTTTTTGCGCCGTCTCCGCCTTCTTTTGTTAGAGTCGTCCGAAGACTCTGATCCTTTTTTCTTATCCTGCTGCTGTGAAGGTGCTTTTACTCCTTTTGCACGAGAAGAAGATGACTTACTATCTGATTTTTTATCTTTTTTCTTTTTCTTTGGTTTCTTTAATCTATCAGTATCAATTTTACCAACAATTTTGAGTCCCTTGAGGGTGGGCGTTTTGGCTCTCACCATTTCGTCCTCATCGGATTTATCTGAATCGGATGGCTTTGGTTTTTGCTCTACAACTGGTGGAGCTTTAGCTTTCTCTGGTTGACTAGCTGGTTCGCTAGGAGTTGGTATCGCATCTTTTTCTTTTGGGATGGAAGTCGAAGGCGCAGCTTGATCCTCAATAGTATTTTCAACTACGGGTGCAGGAGAGGTATCCGGAATCGCTGTTTCTTCTTTTTGTACTTGCGGTTCTTTTTTCTTTACAGGTTTGTCCAAGTTGATTTTTCCCTTCACTTTCAGACCAAGTGTTGGTCTTTTGATTACATCTTCTTTGGGTTGCTCAACTTTGACAACTGGTTCGAGTTCTGGCTTGATTTCTCTGACTGGGGTAGGAGGCGGTGGAGGTGGAGCAACTTCCACGACTTTACTAACAGATTCTTTTTCTTTTGGAGAGGAGGGGCGTGTACCAATAATTAATTGATCAGCTTGTTCTTTTATAGCAATAGATTTCTGAAATTCCTTGAGCAACTCATCGTACATCTCATCGGAAACCTTAGCGGTAGGCTTATTTTCTATTTCAAAACCATTGTCATTCAAATAGTCAACAATGGTTGTAGTACCTACATTTAATTCCTTTGCTATCTTTACTAAACGTTTTGCCATTCGTAATTTTTCCTTAACGGCTTTTAATGAAAAAAAGATATACAAAAGCTATTTCCGACAAGTTTATTCAGTTTACATATCAATAGTTTTTATTGAACAAATAAATAGAAATCCCATCACCTACAACTTTTGCATATTATTATTGTAAAAATAATTTTAAAATCGGACACAAAGGTACAGTAAAATCATTGATAATCCAGTACCTTCCTTGATTTTATTAACATTTTGCTGCGTGACGAAGGCAATGACTTACAGTCTGTGATTTACATTTCATTGATCGCCACGCAGCAAATTAAAAAACGCTACTCCTCTTCATCTTCAAACTCTGCCCTCAACACTTGGAGTACTTCTTCTATCGTCTCTTCTTCTAAGTCCGTTCTACGCAGTAATTCTTTTTGACTCAGACTGAGTACACTACGAGCGGTATCACATCCAATATTCTTCAACATATCAATTACCCATCCCTCTATCTCATCGCTGAACTCATCCAAGTCCACATCATCAATTTCCATCTCGTCTGTGTTTCTGAATACATCAATTTCGAATCCAGTTAAGCGACTCGCCAACTTGATATTTGTACCACCTTTACCAATAGCTAAAGATACTTGATCGGGATCCAAATATACGGAAGCGCGCATCCTGTCACTATCCAGTGCAATGGTACTCACCTTAGCCGGAGTCAGTGCCCGTTGGATAAATAATTGATGATTATTAGTGAAGTTGACAATGTCAATGTTTTCATTCTTCAATTCCCTGACGATACCGTGAATCCTCGAACCCTTCATTCCTACGCAAGCTCCTACGGGGTCAATTCTATCATCGTAAGATTCTACGGCCACCTTTGCTCGCTCTCCCGGCATTCTTACAATTTTTTTCACCGTAATCAAGCCATCCTCAATTTCGGGTACTTCTTGCTCTAATAATTTTTCCAAAAAGGTACTATCCGTTCTCGAAACGATCACCACGGGATTGTTGTTTTTCATCTCTACTTTTCGAATGACACCTCTAACCATATCGCCTTTTCTGAAAAAATCACCTCTAATCATCTCGTTACGTGGCATCACTAATTCGGTTCCAGTAGCGTCATCTAAGATCAATAACTCTCGCTTCAAGATCTGATGTACTTCACCGAGGACAATATCGCCTTGCCTTTCTATGTATTGTTTATAAACATCGTCCTTCTCCAATTCCATGATTCTCGAAATCAGGGTTTGGCGAGCCGCCATGATGGCTCTACGTCCGAAGTCTTTTAAAAATAATTGCTCATAACATTCTTCGCCTATTTCGTAATCATCATCAATGGACAGCGCTTCGGAAATAGAAATTTGGGCTCGATCATCAGTCACCTCGCCGTCGGGTACGATCTCTCTTACTCTCCACAATTCTAAGTCTCCCTTTTGTGCATTCACGATCACATCGAAGTTTTCGTCCGAGCCGTACTTCTTTTTAATCAAAGTTCGGAATACATCTTCCAATACCCTCACCATGGTCGGTAGGTCAATACTTTTGTTCGTCTTGAACTCTGAAAAAATATCAACTAACATAATTATTCTTTATTTTGAAAATGAAAATTTAATAATTGCTTTTTTGATGTCTTCGTAGTTTATCGTTTGTTGGATGATCTCCGTTCTTTTTTTCTTCCCTTCTTTGATTCGTACTTTGTACTCTACTTTGATTACTTCATCATTAGTTTCAATCAAAGTCCCCGTGATTTTTTCACCATCAATAGTGTGTACATCTATTTTTCGGCCAACATTTTTCTTGTATTGTCTGGGAAATTTTAAAGGTCTATCAATCCCGGGTGAGGATACTTCGAGAATATATTTTTCCCCAAGCCAATTGTTTTCCTCAATGTGTTCTTCGAGGTAGCGACTTATTTTTCTACACTTTGTAAAATCAATGTTAGAATCGCTATCAATAAAAACTTGAAGTTTTTTATTGTTTTGCATGACTTCGATGATGAAGCAATCTGCGTACTCTTCTTCCTCAAACTTTTCTAGTAACAATTTTTCAATTTGACTTTCTACCACGATTTCTATTTTTGAATTAAGCCGCTTTTACAAATTCATTTGGATTGGGCAAAATCATTTTTTTACATACCTTTCGGAAAATAAAAAGAGGGAACTTTTGTTCCCTCTTTGTTGAGCCTTTATCCGAATTGGTTGCAAATATAACTGTTTTTGTACAACTGTGCAACCTGCCTAAAAATGGTCAAATTAGTTTTTCATTTTAAAAAATATACTTTCTGATATGCTCTACGAACAGATTCAAGAAGCCGTAAAATTGATACGAACAAAAACAGATTTCCAACCTGAATTTGGAATCATCTTAGGTACGGGTTTGGGGAAATTGACCGACGAGATAAAAGTAGCATTCGAAATTCCCTACGCTGACATTCCTCACTTTCCGATCTCCACGGTAGCAAGCCATCAAAGTAAATTAATATTTGGAAAACTCTCGGGTCGGGATGTGGTGGCAATGGCAGGTCGCTTTCATTTTTACGAAGGCTACACCATGCAACAGGTCACTTTTCCCGTTCGAGTTCTAAAATTTTTGGGTATTAAAAAACTCCTTATTTCTAATGTATCGGGAAGTACTAACGCAACAATCAACGCCGGTGACATTGTGTTTGTAAAAGATCACATCAATCTGCAACCCGAAAATCCATTGAGAGGAACTAACGACGAAAGACTAGGCCCGAGGTTTCCAGATATGCTCACCACTTACGATCGAAAACTAAATGCTAAAGCATTGCTGATTGCTAAACAAAATAAGATTGCTGCCCACGAAGGCGTTTACGTTGCTCTGCAAGGACCCAACTTAGAGACACCCGCCGAGTATGGTTTTTTAAATAAAATAGGCGGAGACTTAGTAGGCATGTCAACTGTGCCCGAAGTAATTGTGGCAAAACACATGGGACTTCCCGTTTTCGTTTTATCCGTGGTTTCTAACAAATGTTTTCCAATTGAAACCATCAAGGAAACCACCCTAGACGAAGTCATCCAACTGGCGAATGAAGTCCAACCCAAAATGTGTCTTATCGTTAAAGAAATGCTGAAAGAAATGTAGGTTAAAAACTACCTCGGAGTGAAAGGATGAAATTACGCCCGGGAGCACTAACCCCCGAAGCAAAAGTTCGATAATGAATATCCGAAATATTTTCAATAGCAAAGTTGAGCGATACTCGATCACTCATTTTGTAAGAGGAATAAAAATTATAAGTCGTCCAGCCTAAAGTCCCTACGTCGGGGATAGCTTCATCTTCATTATCTGCTGATCCGGCTGGACCATATTCACTTAGTGGCTTTGCTGCGTTGTACCGAACTACGGCTTCTAGTCGCACTCTGTCAGATTGGAATGCCAGACTCGTACGCCCGTAAGTAGGTGGAATGTGTGCTAGAGGTTGTTCCAAACTATCAAGCTGACTTCGCCCTCTGATAAAATTGATACTGGAATTAAAACTCCAATTTTTGTTAAAATCAAAAGCTATATTTCCCGAAAACCCAACGATGTTAGCGCTCTGCGCATTAATGTTTTTTTGAACATCCTTGTAAGAATCTTCTGCCCACAAAGTAGAATCTCCGAAGAAGGTGGCATCTGATCTGATGATCGCATCCTGCAAATGCGTGTAAAAACCCGTAGCACTTACTTTGTATCTTCCCGTTTCTTTGCTTTGACCAAATGTTTTCCCGAGCGTCAGTTCACCGTTCAATGCTTTTTCGGGAACGAGTTCCAAGTTGGGAACGAGTACGTTGCCATCCTTCACTCTTATTTTGGCAAAGTCATCCATGTTGGGAGAACGGAAGGCCGTAGCCCCAAGTAAATGTAATTGCCAGCCATTCCGTGAATTTATTGTTACACCCGTTGCCCAAGTCACATCTTGATTAGTCGTAGAAACACCTTCCTCCACGTAAGTAGTCGGCCACTGGATAAGATCATCTTCTTTGTACTTAGCAAAAAGCTCTACGTAAGAGTATCGTAGCCCCGCCGTAAAATTGACCGTAGAGTCCCGATTTCTCCATCGGTAATTCATGTAAGCCCCTCCCGTAGTCATGGTACTGTGGTCACTTGGGTAGCGCGTGTATTCTTTATTATTGATGCCCCCCGTTCGGATATTGATATTTCCTGCTTCGGAAAAAACTTTATTGTGAGCCAGATCAACACCGTAAGAAATTAAATGCTGACCATCAGCGTCTAGTCTTTTATCCAAATCCGTAGTAAAAGAATAGACGTGAACATCTTCGGTATTGAAGGTTCTGTGGCTTGCGTAATATTTTTTCTTAAAGCGGTCTTCATCTATTCTTTGGTAGGCTGCGATGATGGTCGCCTTGTCGTAAAGAGCTGTCTCTTTTAAAATTTTAGTTTTGAAAGAACCCAAAAATCTATTCTGAGGCCCGTAGTACCACTCTGCCCATTTTAGTTCATTCGCAGAGCTGATGGTATCAGTCAACATGTCGTAGCGTGGTACATCGCTCGAAGTAGAGTATTGTAGATTAAAAATAAAATACAATCGTTCCGAAGGTTGGAGTTTGATTTTTTGTAAAAAATCCAACTGGCTGTAAGCCGTTCCTCTTTGAATATTAGGATCAGCATTTTCTCTCCATTGATCTACGTTTTCGACGTTGGCTACGTAAAATCTTCTTTTCCCAAAATCTGGATGCTCGGCTGGACGCTTCGTCCCCGTTTTGAGATCATCATAATCTACGAAGGTGACGCTGGTAATAGATCCCCACTTCTGCGTAGAATAATCAAAATCCAAGTGAATATTTTTTTCCATGTTGGCTGTAGAAAAACGAACCCCCGCATTGGTCACTAACTCGTACGGTTTTTCTTCGGTAAATAAAACCTTGGGGTCACGAGTGCGGAAATGCACTACACCACCGAGCGCATCACTTCCGTAAATCAACGAACCGGGGCCGTAAATCACTTCGGCTTGCTCCAAGATGGAATTATCAATAGTGATAGAATTTTGAATGTGCCCCTCTCGGTAAATGGCGTTGTTCATTCTCACGCCATCCAAAACGAGTAGCACCTTGTTCGCTTCGAATCCACGAATGACTGGACTACCGCCCCCCATCTGGGATTTTTGGATGTAAACATTGGAATTATGACCGAGTGCATCGGCCGACGTTTGGGCATTCGAAAAAGCAATACTTTTCTGAGTGACGCTTTCGATGATGTACGGGATTTCTTCTTTTTTGTCATCCCTTCTTCCGTAAACGACGACCCCCGTTAGCTCCTCTGTGATTTCAAACATTTTGATATTACCCCGCAGACTTCTGATTTTAAAAAAAGGAAGACTCATCGTTTGGTAGCCGATGTAGGAGAAGTGAACTTTCTCGTGGTGAGCAATATTCGTCAGTTCAATTTTTCCATCAATATCCGTTGATCCCGTGAATCCCATGTCGTCAGTATAAACATTGACCCCGATCAGTGGCTCACCAGTTTCGATATCCGTAACGGTTACTTTTAATCCAGAAAATACTAAAGAAGTGGCACGCAAAGAATGAGGTGCTCCTGTTAGAAGTGTAAAAAAAGATACCCAAATTAGTATGCGCAGATGGGTGGTTTTGGTAAGAAAGTATTTCTCAAGTGATAATTCCACAAGTGTTATTAACTTTTGGGGAGTTTTATGGTGAATGTAGTTCCCTCATTTATCTGAGATTTTTTTACAAAAATCCTGCCAGAGTGATAGCTCTCAATGATCCTTTTGGCAAGCGAAAGACCTAACCCCCAACCCCTAGTTTTGGTGGAATATCCTGGGCGAAAAACTGTTTTTAATTTATTGGCGGGGATACCTTTCCCCGTATCAGAAATATCAATATTTATAAAATCTCTATCCTCGGTGACCTCCGCCGAGATAGCCCCTTTTCCGTCCATTGCGTCAAGTGCGTTTCTCAATAGATTCTCGACTACCCAATTGAACAACGGAACATTCATTTCTGCAAAAAGCGGATTTTTGTCAAGTCCAGGAAAATTGAATCTAATCCTACGCGGAGCACGACGCTGCATGTAGTTTTTCATGTTTTCCAACTCTTCGTAGATGTTGGTTGTTTTTAGTTCGGGTATCGCTCCTATTTTTGAAAACCGATCTGCAATCAGATTTAATCTTCCTACGTCGTTGTTGAGTTCATTGAGGACTTCCTCCGTTTCCTCATTCCCTTCGTGAATCAGTCGCAGATGTTCTATCCAAGCTACGATGGCGGTGATCGGAGTACCCAACTGATGGGCGGTCTCTTTTGCCATACCTACCCATACTTGATTTTGTTCTGATTTTCGAGCGGAGCTAAAGCTAAAGTACCCAAAGGCAATGAAGGCCGCAATCAGACCTAACTGTATGTAAGGGAAATAGGTGAGCATTTTGAGCGTAGTGGAATCTTCATAGTAAACTAGATTACCTTCTCCGCCCTCTACTGGATCATATCCTGAAATTTTTAAACTTGCTAATTTTTTTGTTAAAAAAGCCTGACTAGTATCCTGCTGTGATCCATAATTTCTTCCCTCCACTATTGTTCCCGTGTCTTCGACTAATATCAATGGAATCGTAGTATTTTCTTCTGATATTTTAAGTTGTAAACCCAAATCACCATCATACTCTAAGTCATTGATTTTATCCATCGCTTCTATCCAAAGACTAACTTTTTTTCGCTCTTCCTCTGCCAAAGCATTTGCTACAAAAGTTGTATAAAGTAATGATGCGGATAGGATCAATATCCCCATTACCACAAGGTATATCTTCCAATTTGATTTTTGCTGATAAATATCCATGTAAGGTTTTTTGTCAAAATTGGTTTTATCCTTTTTCAAAAATCCAAAGTACATAGGTTTTGGGGATTTTTGAAAAAGAATTTATAAAAAGACGAAAAATAGGTAGAGCTTATTTTTGGGTGGTTGAAATTAATTGAGAAGAGGTAAGAGTGATGAGAGAGGAGGGGGCTGCTGGAATCTTTATATTCAAATTAAATAAATTCATATTTGTTTTTGGTAAAAATTCATTTAAAGCTAAAGGTGTATTCGTTGATATTTGCCTGCGAATAAAAAGCCTTAGGCTTCATTTTTTTACCTCTAAATTTTTTTAAAGCATGAGATCATTACTCCAATTTATTTTTACCGTTTTATTGAGCGTGTATTTTTTGACCGACGCGTTGAGCCAAGATTTTACGAACCAACCATTTATCGCAGTCTTAAATATTGACTCCCGAGGATTGACGCTCGATCCCGCTCAGTTGGGAAATATTACTCGAACCGAACTTAGCAAACTCCAACGCTACCAAGTGATGGACAGATACGATGTGGATTACGTGATTGAGAAAAATGAGTTCTCAATTGAAAAATGCTACGGCAGAATATGTATGGTGGAAGCTGGCAAAATATTAAAAACCGATAAAATGCTGACGGGTAGTGCCGAAGTATTGGGCGAGACAATTACGATTACGCTGAGGTTGATTGACGTGGGCACTGAGACCATTGAAAAAACGCAGGTAATGGAATTTTTAAACTTGCGCAACCAAATCCAAACCATGATTCGCCTTACTATGAAATCCATGTTTGACGAACCCATTGATGACAACGTACTCAACAAACTGACTAAAAAGTTTGACTACGAAAGTGCAGTCAATTTCCCGGAGGTTGACCGACTGAATCTGAGCGGTCCACGGATGGGATTCACCGCCTTCACGGGCGAACTCAGTAGGATTTATTCTGACCCAAAAAGTGAAGGTGGATTCGATGCTTTTCCTTTGATGTTTCAGTTTGGGTATCAGTTTGAGGTCAAGTACTTGAACCAAGGCGACTTTCAAGCGCTGTTCGAATTTATCCCAATTGTAACGGGTTTAGATCAGGGAAGATTTATTCCTAGCATTTCGGTACTGAATGGTATGCGCAGCAATCGAACGGGTTGGGAATTTGCGTTTGGACCGATCTTCTACGGCGCACTCAAAGCCGAAGGATACTACGATGATGCTGATGTATGGCATCTGAGCAGAGAATGGAGAATCGAAAACCCCGGAGAGAATAATCCATACGAAATTACCAAAAGGCTAGATAGCAGAGGAGAGGTAGATTTTGACTCTGGGTTTGTTTTTGCGGTTGGAAAAACTTTTAAATCTGGAAGGCTGAACATTCCCGTCAATGGATTTTTTATTCCCAATAAAACTGGTCATCGGTTTGGAATCTCCATGGGATTCAATGCGAGTCGCTACAAATAGTTTACTACAAAAAAACATCCCGAATTTTCGTAGTTGAAAATTCGGGATGCCTTTTTCCATTTCGGATTGCGCTCACACATTGAGATAATTCATCAAAGAATCATACCGCTCTTGCAATCCATCGAAGTAATCTGCTTCTTGGAAGGAAGCCTTCACCTCGTATTCGAATCTTTCAAACGAAGCAATGATTCGATGCAGCTTGAAATCCTGCCGATTTATTTTGATCGTCACGTCTATCCGATCATTTTGCAGATTAGAAGTAATGAACGTACTCAGAATGGCAGCGTCCTCTGATTCTACGATTCGCGAAATTTCTGCCAGCGAATAATCTCTACGGTGCATGCCGATAACAATGATACTACCAGGCTCAGTAAATGATCCTGTGTTCGCAAAATACCGAACTAAATCATCTTGGGAAATCAGTCCCTTATAATTATTTTCGACGTCAATGACGGGCACAATAGTCAGTTGATATTCACTCAATATTTTTAATACATCGTAGAGGTGGTCGGTATCTTTTACGTAAGGCTTGGTCATTGACAATCGGTAAGAGCCAACAGCTTCCTCAATATCATGCTCCAAAATATCATCCTCAGAAATCAATCCTAGCAGTTGTTTATCATTAACAATGGGTAAGTGCCGAACGTAAAAATCGTTCATGATGCCGAGTGCTTCCGCACCTGTGTCAGATGTCCGTAGTGGAATGATATTATGTGATAATAAATTTCCGGCAATCATAATATTTGTGTTTTATGTATTTGTGTAGTTATTTTTCTAGAAACGTTTTTGCCGTAGCCTTCGTTGAGAGCAGATTGTTAAACTTTTCTCAAAGTCGTTTATAACAAAATATTTCCAAAATTAGTTTTTAAAATGAAATTTTGAAATGTCTTGTTATAAATACAAAAGGGTACAGAGGTTTTACTTGGAATTTACGCTTAGGTTTTACCTTGATTTTAATATTAGTCAGGAGTGATCGGGCGCTTTAAGGTGTTTAAGGAATGATGCACTAATAACTTTACATTTTCTACTTGTTCTTTTTCCTTTCTGCTGCGTTGAAAAGCCTCGCCGATACCCCGCATCGCCTATGTTTTTCGCCTTGCATAAAGAAAAAATAACTGCGCATAAATTGTAAAGTTATTAGTGCATCATTCCTAAGTTTTCTCGTAGGATGGAATGCTAATTTCGTAGAATTATGATAAAAGAACAATAACAAAATTTGGTATAAAAAACATTTTTTTTCTGGCTATGTGTTTTTTAAGTACGATTTCATAACCGAGATCTTACTCTAATAGTTTCCGCTTTTGTAGTACAAACTCCTCCTCGGTTAGTAATCCTTTTTCTCTCAATTCTGCCAACTTATTTAACTGCTCTAGCAGATCATTATTTTGAGTAATCTTCTCTTGTTGGGTAGCCGAACTGCCTTCGAGTTTGTAACCATTTTGAACGAACGGTTCAAACTCATCCTGAATCCTCAAATAAGCCAAAGCGTCGTGGGTTTTTATTTTTTCAAAATCATTGAAACCCAGCTCTACTGCCTTATTCAGATGATAAAATGCTTTTTCCTTATTTTCCATAATGGAATGTGCACAAGCAATATTGAAGTGCGTAGCTACATCCGTTGCATCAATGGACAAGGCTTTGTCAAAATCCTCGATGGCACCATTGTA
The DNA here is from genome assembly GCA_039027925.1 of Bacteroidota bacterium. Lineage (GTDB taxonomy): Bacteria > Bacteroidota > Bacteroidia > Chitinophagales > Saprospiraceae > CAJQQY01. Next base: position 9,094 of record JBCCJE010000006.1, on the reverse strand, counting down.
ATCGTACTCCTTGTATTTTTCCATCCCACTTTTTTTGTAAGGATTATTTCTGGATTTTCGGGAAGTTCTTCTAGTTGGTCGCTGAGGTTGACGGGAGGCTCTGCGCTCTTCACTTCGCTCGTAAGTCTGTCGGGTACTTCTAGTTGATCTTCGGCTAGTCGGTCGCTCAAAGTCAGTATCGTACCTGCGATAATCTCGTCGCCTATCTCGCCTTTCTCTGCTTTGTCTTCTATCTCGTTGGTTGTTGGAGTTATTGGCAAACATTCGGTAAAAGATATAAAACAAAACTAGGGGGACAACAAATCCAGCTTTGCCGCTTGCAATGATTGCAAAAGCAATAAATATAAAAATGTAACCAGATGAGTTATTGTTATTGGCCATTGAGTGAAGAACTAAATTTTTAACACATTAGATTTTTCAAAAATAAATAAAGTTATTTTGAAGCAGACAATATCTTGATAAATTTAAGATTTACCAAAATATATAACTAAAGAATGAAAGAAATGTTGGGGTGCAGGACAGGACTACTGAGTTGTATCTCGCAAACTTTTACTGCTAAAAATCTTTCCAGTAAGTAAGGTAAAATCATCTGGAAAAGGTTCGCTACCTCTGAAGACGTCAATGTGGGCGTACAGTTTTTTATTAAAATCTTCAGAACTGTAAGAGATGTTTTCTTTGACAAAACTTTCGAGGAGCGTTTCGTCAAAGTATTGTTCTTTTTCGTTTTTGACATCCGTCAACCCATCGGTGTAAGTTACGATGAAGGCGTCACCCACTATCGGAATATGTCCCGTCTCGATGACGGGTAATTTTTTGAACGATCCCAAAATCGTACATCCTTTGGTGAGTAAATGTGTTTCGCCGTTCATCATCAACACTGGGGCGGTGTGTCCCGCATTGATGTAGTGTAACACTTTTTCTTGTTTGCAATAATGCCCTACAAAAAACGTCAGAAACCGATCTCCTTTTGTCAATCTAAAAAGTGCTCGATTTAATTCTCTCACCAAGATTTCCAGATTAGAATGCTGCCGAATCAGGACGTGGAAGTTGGCTTGAAAATTAGACATCATCAACGCAGCGGCCAATCCTTTTCCCGAAATATCCGCAATACAAAATGCGAATTTATTATTTTCCAACTCGATGAAATCGTAGTAATCCCCTCCTAATCCCAAATGCGGTTTGTAAATGCCCGCAAACTCGTAGTGCTCATTTTTGGGTAGTGAACTTGGGATCAACATATTCTGCATATCCCCCGCCAACTCCATTTCTCTGTTAAGTCGCTCTTGTCGAATTTGGCGTTTAAAGAGTCTTTTATTTTCGATAGCTACGGCAATTATGTTAGTGATGGTAGTGATAAATTTTACCTTGCTGTACATATCATCATCTTTCCCAAACCCTCCAAAAAAACTATACGCAATGGGAGTGTTTTTATGTAAAACTGGAATCACCACATCAAACTCTTTGATAAATGGATGATCCTTATCTTCTTCGATATTTTTTAGTCGTTGGTAATTTGGCAAACGATCAGAAATGTCCATCTCAATCAATTGGTGATCTATCCCCCGATGAACTTTACAGACCCAATCATCCTCTTCCTTTACCAAAAGTGCCACCTTTTCTACTGCCATTTCCCAAGCCACAAAAGAGGCGTACATTTCGTACAGTCCATCTGCCGATACATTATTATTGATTGCCTGAGTGATCCCCAACAATCCGTTGATCTGTAATTGTTTTAGATTCAGCTCACGCTCAGTCTTTTCTAGTTGGGACAACTCTCTTTTAATTTTTGATAATTCTGACATACTAAGGTTAATTCTGAATTTCGAATTTTGTCTCGAATACTCGGTACGAATCGGTCGAGTAACTTTTAGTTATTCAGCAAAAAATTTCTCTACAAAATTCAAAAAAGTAAAAATACACCATTAATTATCTTTTTTATAAAAAGGAAGATAGATAGATGCAAAGGATGAAGAGAATGTCTAATCGTTGTCGTTAGCGGGATTCGGTGATTGAGCTATTAACATCCAAAGCGTCCCGAAATCCATTGCCTACCAAATTGAATGCTAGCACCAAAGACATGATTGCCAAGGCGGGAATCAAGGCCAAGAAAGGTTTGCCACTTAGTGCGTAGCCGTAGTTTTCGTTGAGCATGGTTCCCCACGAGGGCGTGGGTGGTTTGATACCAAATCCTAAATAGCTTAATCCCGCTTCGATCAAAATGGCCATCGCAAAATTGGCAGCCGCAATCACCATCACGGGGCCTAAGATATTAGGTAGGATGTGCCTGACAATGATGCGGAAAGTTTTAAAGCCCATACTCTGCGCAGCCTCTACAAATTGGATTTCTTTCAGCGACATCACCTGCCCTCTGACGATCCTCGCCACGTCCACCCACATAGTTAGCCCCACCGCAAGAAAAATAATTCCGATACCCCGCCCGAGTGCGAGGACTATGGCAAAAACCAAAAGTAAAGTAGGAATGGACCAAACGGTATTGATGACCAACATAATCAAATCATCAACTCTACCGCCAAAATATCCAGCCATCGAACCCATCAATAATCCAATGGTTAAAGAAATGACTACTGCGATCAACCCCACCAGCAGGGAGATACGCACGCCCAATAATAACCGACTGAGCAAATCACGTCCGTACGAATCTGTACCTAGCCAGTAGGATTTTTTTACCAAATGATTGGCGCGTACAGTTTCTTCTAGCTCGCCAATTGAGCTTGTTAGGGTTGTCCCTTCTATGCTTTGAAAAGAGACTCGTTCCCCCTCGTACCTAATAGCTGATTGATCTAAATCGAGTGGGAAAACGACATCCGCTAGATGAAAACTTTTCAGTTCGCCTTCGATCCGTTCCCCAAATTCCGCATCCCATCCTGCGTACTCCTCCACTACGATTGAATCACCCACAAACTCGAAGCTATTGATAGGAAATATTTTGTGAGGATTCGTTTTTCCAAAAAGAAGCGTTGAAAAAAAACTTTGTGAGGGATAGGTTTGGTTTTTTCTAACTTTTAGAACCTGAATAGAAAATCCCGGATTTTTGAGCGCAATCTCGGGCACTTGGTCATTGGCATTGGGCGTAGTGTCGGGTGCAATCAAATATCCTAACAATGCAATTACAACGCACAAAAGAATCCATCCCAAACCAATTATCGCAGGTTTGTTTGTGAGAAATCTCCGCCAAGCGCGTTGGTTGGGAGATTGATATTTTTGAGATGAATCTTTGGACATATCATTGCGACCATTAAAAAAAAGACAGTTACGATCAAAAAGATAATCTTCTCTCCTCTCTCCTCCTGCTTCCCTCCCACGCCAAAACTGCAAAAAAATCGAAGGTAGGCAATTTGGGGAAAAGAGAAAATGCGGACTTGGTTTTTTGTCAGAATTAATTTTACCTTTCCAAAAAAAATCATAATTCATTTCTAATGAAAATTCTTTTGCTCGAACCATTTTTTACGGGAAGTCATCAGCAGTGGGCAGAAGGTCTGCAAAAATACAGTCGGCATCAAATTGAAATTCTTTCCTTGCCCGGAAGACATTGGAAATGGCGAATGCACGGAGGAGCAGTTACGCTTGCCCAAGTTTTTAATAAAAAATATAAAACCGAAAAATTCGACTTATTGCTAGTGAGCGATATGATTGACCTGAGCAGTTTTCTTTCGTTGACTCGCCGGCGTACCTCAACGATTCCTACTGCCATTTATTTTCACGAAAATCAACTGACGTACCCTTGGTCTCCAACTGACCGTGATCCCAAAGCAGGAAGAGATCATCACTACGCCTTCATCAATTACACGAGTGCGTTAAGTGCCGACGCTATTTTTTTCAATTCCGTTTATCACCAAAAAAGTTGGTTAGAGGAACTCCCCAAATTTTTAAATCAATTCCCTGATTTTAAAAATTTAGAAACTGTAAAAACCATCGAAAACAAAAGCCAAGTTCTTCACTTGGGGATGTGCCTGAAACGATTTGACGCTCTCGAAAAAGTAGAGCGAGAAAATGTAGCGACGTTGTTATGGAATCACCGCTGGGAATACGACAAAAATCCAAAGTTGTTTTTTACAACATTATTCCGACTAAAAAAAGCAGGTGTCCCGTTCCGACTCCTCGTGGTTGGCGAATCCTACCAAAAGTGTCCTCCGATTTTTTCTGAAGCCAAAGAGATTTTAAAAGAAGAAATTATCCATTTTGGATACGCTGCTGATTGGGCATCTTACGGTCGTATGCTTTGGCAAGCCGACATTTTACCCGTGTCCAGTCATCAAGATTTTTTTGGAGGGAGTGTGATTGAAGCGATGTATTGTAAATCTTTTCCTATCTTGCCGAATCGTCTAGCCTACCCAGAACATATTCCTCCAGCAAGTCATACGAGCAACTTGTACTCAACACCCGAAGAATTTTTTCAAAAAATAAAAAATGCGATCAATAATATTGAGCGCATTCGATCCGCTAATCATTTTCAAAATTTTGTTGCTCAGTACGATTGGAGCAATCTGATAGCAAAATATGACAACGCACTAGATAAGGTATGCCAAACATAATTCACAACAATCGAAAAATCAATTTCTTCGCTCGTGGCAAAGGAGTGCCCATTGTTTTTCTTCACGGATTTTGTGAAGATCATTCGGTGTGGAATGAATTTGTTACTGCTTTCGAAGATAATTACCTAGTAAGCATTGACCTTCCAGGATTTGGAGGTTCTGCTACCCACGAAGAACCATCCGTAGCGTCTTTTGCGGATGCCGTGAAAGCTGTAACAAACCATTTACAAATCGAAAAATTCATCTTGATTGGTCATTCGATGGGTGGGTACGTGAGCCTAGCATTTGCCAAAAAGTATCCAACCCAGCTACTTGGCTTTGGGCTTTTTCATTCGCATCCGTACGCAGATGAAGAGGAGAAAAAAACCCACCGAGCGAGAAGCATAGCGTTCATCGAAAGAAATGGACACTTTCACTACATCAAGCAACTGTTCCCTGCTTTGTTTCCTCCTACATTTTTGAGTAGCAATAATTTTTTAGTGAATAAATTGATTCATCGGGCCAGTTCTTTTTCGGCAGAAGGAATCATTGGAGGATTGGAAGCCATGATGAATCGTCCCGACCAAACAGAAGTGCTAAGCAATGCGGACTGCCCCGTTTTGTTTATTGTGGGAAAAAAAGATGACGTAGTGCCACAGCAAGGAAGCATTGACCAAACTGCGCTACCCAGCATTGCGCATATCCATTTGCTAGAAGGTGTAGGACACATGGGAATGTTTGAAGCCCAAAAGGCAACCCAAAAGATTATCAAACGTTTCGTAAGTTTTTGCATTGATTTCCACAAAAGTGAAACTACAAAAGTTGTAAATTCTTGATTTCCTTAATCACCATTTTGGCGGCAGTTGTCCCCGGACTTTTGATCTGCTATTTTATTTTTCGCCAAGACAAACACGAAAGAGAACCCATCCCTCTGCTGGTCGTGAGTTTTGTTTTAGGCCTCATCATTTATTTTATCGCCAGGTATTTTGAAGGGTTGTTGGATGACTTCATAAGTCCCTACGTGGAGGCGAATAACTGGGATCGAAGCAGACACCTTGGGGTATTATTTTTTTCTGCTTTTATTCGGACAGCCTTTGTGGAAGAAGTTTTAAAATTTATTTTTCTTCTAGCCATTCCTTTTCAGAACAAAAATTTTAATGAACCAATGGATGGGATTGTCTATACCGTGATGATCGGGATGGGGTTTGCCGTCCTAGAAAATTTAGTGTACTGCCTGCCCGACGATTATGCATTGGCTTTGGTCAGAGATTTTACCGCCGTTCCGTCCCACGCTGTCTTTGCCGTTATTTTGGGCTACTACGTCGGGCTTGCTAAATTTATGCCCGACAAAAAAAGAAAAATTAAATACATACTATTCGGACTTTTTCTAGCGGTCGGCGTTCATGGCTTATACGATATTTTTCTCTTTCAAGAATTTGAGGATTGGTTGATGATCTTAGCGACGCTAGTTCTGTTGGGAGGACTTTTCTTTTCTCGGAGGTTCATTGATCGTCATCAGAAAGATTCTTTTCTTCGGCAGCGTTCATCTACTACTGGAGTGGCGCTACTAGGTTCGCAGATCACTACTGGAAACATTGCTACATCAGTTTCCATCAAAGAGGAGGATAACGAAATCCTCGCCGCAGTATTTTACGAAATGAAGGAACAGCAAGAGGCAACGCAGAAAACGAGAGAGGAAGAGGAGTAGATCATATTGTTAGTTATCTTCTTTGTATTTTAAAATTTCCCAAAAAAATAGCTCTTGTGGAAATCCACAAGAGCTTATTTTTTCGATGTGGTGCCTCCAGGAATCGAACCAGGGACACATGGATTTTCAGTCCATTGCTCTACCAACTGAGCTAAGGCACCTGCCAGCCGTTTAAAGCGATGGCAAAAGTATGTCGTTTTTTCTTAATGAACAAGCATCTGGATACGAAAAAATATTTTTTTTAGCCATTACTAATTCCATCAGCATTCATTATAAATTAGCAAGGTGATTTTATAATGGGGAAATAGGGATCATTCTGCATATTAGTTCATAACAAATATTCTTAATTTTGCTATATGTTGAGTAAAAGATTATACTTAATTTTTGGAAGCGGTGCGATTTTCATGTTTGTTTTGGTCGTCTTTTTTCTGCCCAGAGAGTCCAGATGGGTGTCGGTATTTATCATCCCGTGGGTTGTTTTGTTGGTGATGACCTATATTTTTAGTCCCCAAGTGGACTGGTGGTGGTATCAGCGCAATCCGCCTGAGTTACCAGGAAGTCTGGGCAATCTTTTTTTAAAATATATGCCTTTTTATCAAGACCTTTCGGTCGCTAATAAGAAAAGATTTCGACAGCGGGTAGCCATGTATTTGCAAGCCAGAGGTTTTTTTGCCAAACGGGGAAGCGAAGACGGAGAAGTCCCTTTGGACATGAAAGCAATTATTGCTGCCAATGTGGTCATGCTGACATTTGGTAGGAAAGACTTTATCTTAAAAGATTTTGAAAGAATATTTATTTATCTCCAAGCCTTCCCCTCGCCCAATCATCAATATTTGCACGCTGCTGAATTGAATAAAGAAGATGACTGCGTATTGTTATCAGGAGAGCACGTCATGTTATCTTTCCGACAGCCCCGAAGATTTTACAACGTAATGGTTCATATTTTTGCGAACGCTTATCAGTTGTGTTTTCCAACATACGATTATCCTTCCTTCGAGGAATTTATGTGGGAAGGCTGGGGCCAAGCAGCAACGGTAAAGTACTTGGGGATTCCAGAAGAAGAGATGAACAAATTCGGAGTAGCTGCCAATTACTTTTTTCATTTTCCTCGTCAGCTAAAAGAAAACAACTCACGTACGTTTGATATTTTTTGCGGTATTTTTAATTTGAATCCCTTAAACAAAAAAGATCCCGTGGTGGACAAAACCGAGGTAGCCAATGTTCCGTAAAAATAGATCGGATGGAGACTAAAGCCAACCTAACTCCTCCAATGCCAAGTAGGCAGCGTGCACATTATGATTCATTCGATCATCATTTTTATCTTTTATAAAAAGCCTAAACTCTTCCAAGGGCATGGTGAACACTTCGACGAATTCGTCTTCATCTAAATTTTGCGCACCTACTTTTCTGCAATTAATGGCTAGTAGGACGTGTTGTTTTTGAGTAGCATAGGCTTGATGAAAAGTTTTGAGAAAAGTAATCCTTTCGGCTTCGTAGCCTGTTTCCTCTAGCAGTTCTCTTGCCGCCGTTTTCTCCATTGATTCTCCTGCTTCTACTGCACCTTCTGCAAAACTAATCAGTTCCCGCTCCGAACCCGGGCGAAATTGATTGACTAAAATAGCTGCTCGATCTTCTGTAAAAGCAGCGATGGTCACAAAATCTCCATTGCCGATAATGTCAAATTCCACTTCTTTGCCACTAGGCAAAAGAAATTTTTTGATAATCACTTTTCGCCAACCTGAGTAAGCTATCCGTTCTGATATTTTTTTCCATTTTTTCATCTTCAAAATAAATTGCTCGTTTCCGTAATTATTTCTAATTTTTAAATCAAAAAAAGGTAATTTTATAGTCTTCCAAAAATTCCCATCTCAAAGACTGTTTTTTCTCAGCAATTCTCAACTTGGAAATGTGCCGTCCCACTAGGACTTTGACATAAAAAGATTTATTATTTTATGACTACCGGTATTTTGTCCCGCTGGGACTTTTAGGCTAAAGAGTACCAGAGGTGTGGTACATTGGTAGTCAAGTAACTTAACAATCATTTTACATAAATAAATATCCAATTGAGAATGGCTGGTTTTTCTCGAAAAGTCTGAAAATTTTAACAAACATGAAACGCAGTCTATCCCCGTTTTTCAAAAACGTAATCATCGGGTATATTTTATTGTTCATTCCTTGCTTTGGATTTACCCAAATTCAAGTCATCACTAATCAAACTGACGCTACTTATGAGATAGGTGATTCCATTTCTTTTTTAGTCACAACCGATGTTGGAGGTTCATTTGATTGGAGCCTCAGGTACGACAATGATGCTCCCATTCTTCTCAGCGGAACATCCACCATTACCACTAGCGATACTGCCCTTGTTTCCTATTTTCCAACGGAAGCAGGTGTGATCGTTTGTTCCGTTAATCAGGGAGGAAGTACTGAGGTAGCAGCGGCGGCAGTAGCACCATTCGATATTTTACCCCTCGAAACCGAACCTAATGATTTTGATATTTTTTGGGAAAATAAAAAACAAGAACTGGATACGATACCCATCAATCCTAACATTTCCTTTTATGAGGATAACGATTATTCTACCACTTACCGAGTGGAATTGGATAATATCGGCAATCGGAAAGTTTACGGTTTTTTGGTAGTGCCCGACGGTGCGGGGCCTTTTCCCGCCGTCATTACTTTACCTCCCTTTGGTAGTAATAATTCTATTGCTACGCCAGAAATTGATCTGGCAGAAAAAGGAGGGATGCTAAGTTTTTCCTTATCCATTCATAATGCTCCTCCCGACCAAGTAGATCCAAATGCTTACCAGCCAGATAATTATGCGGATAGGGATAGCAATTATTTGAAGTTT
>JBCCJE010000005.1:0-20886 GCA_039027925.1 Bacteroidota bacterium | reverse complement strand
TAATTATTTTTATTTTTTTTGAAAAAATCTCTTGGGAAAATTAAAACATATAGATTTCTATATGTAATGCGGTGAGTACAGTGACAAAAGTCATATTGTTTTTGTCAAAACTTGAATAATGTTGTGGTAATCTTTGTGGGTAAGTGAATAGTAGGAGTTCTTGCCATCTCGATTAACGATGACTATTTTTTTATTTTTCAGGATGCGCAGATGATGGGAAGCAACGGCTTGTTCGATTTGGAGTTGATCGTGAATTTCGCTCACGGAAAGTTGATTATTTTTGAATAGCATATCCACAATTGCTATCCTGATAGGATGGGCAATAGCACGGAGGGTCTCGGTGGCGTCTTCTAAAAATCCGATGTTGAAATGCGTCTTCATATTAGCCTACGAAGTTAAATAGATTCTTTAATAAATCTAACTATTTATATATCTAAATGTATCTTTATTTTTAGGTTGGGAGGGGACTAGAAAATACGCTAATCAGGAAGTTTTGATCTGGAAAGTTGGGTTGTAATTATCGTAGTTTTTTCTTTATTCCTTTCGTCACCAAAAAAACAACCATAGATGAAAAACACCATAGCCGTCCGGGTATTTGATTTCTTAAAAAACTATCCACCTTTTAATATGGTGGATAAAGAACGGATGCTAAAGGTATCCGAAAAGGTAATCATCCAATATTACGAACCCGAACAATTTATTTTTGAGCAAGGGAAAAATCCCGCCGATTATTTTTACATCGTCAAGGAGGGGGCCGTTCAATTGTTGAGAAAGGAAGTAGATAAAAAAATATTGGTGGACGAATGTGACGAAGGTGATGTATTTGGTATTCGGCCGCTGCTCGTACAACGCCCCTACGTGGTCTCTGCCCAAACGATGGAGGAGACACTGCTCTACGCCATTCATACGAATGACTTTGAAGATATTTTTAAAAATAATCCTAAGGTGGCATTTTACCTCGCTTCTAATTTTGCGGCGGGTGTCAGAAATCAATTTGCAAAAAATAATAAAGGGAAAATTTTCTACGGGGAGTCCAAAGACATTGCTTCGGAGTATGAGTTGGTAGAGGTGCAGTCCATCGAGAACAGCAAGTCCCCCGTCGTTTGTGCTCCCGATACCCTCATCAAAGATGCGGCGCAGACCATGACGGACAAAAGAGTAGGATCAATTATCGTCGTCAATAAAAATTTTTTTCCCATCGGCATCACGACGGATAAGGATTTTAGAAAAAGGGTAGCTACTGGAAAAATTTCACCCGACCAACCTATATCCGATATCATGTCTGCCCCTGTCATCACTTCCCCGCCCGAACGAACGGTTGCTGATGTTCAAATAGATATGCTACAAAATCGAATTCATCACCTTTGCTTGACCGAAGACGGAACGGCTCAGTCCAAGGTGGTCGGTATCATTTCTGAGCATGATCTACTGATCGTCCAAGCAAACAACCCCGCCGTACTGATCAGAGAAATTAAAGGAGCAAAGTCAGGAGCAGAGTTAAAAACGATTCGGGAAAAGGCAGAAATTTTATTGGAAAAATACTTAGCGCAAGAGGTCTCTATCAAGTACATTTCGGAGATCATGTCGGAGATCAACGATGCGGTGATAGTTCGAGCCATTCAAATTGCGGAAGATGACTTGTCGGTTATTCCTTTAAAAAAGCCCAAGGCAAAATTTTGTTGGTTGGCACTCGGAAGTGAAGGCAGAAAAGAACAATTGCTCAGAACAGATCAAGACAATGCGATTGTTTTTGAGCAGGAAATTGGAGCTAATGCGGAAGAGGTGAAATATTATTATCTGGCATTGGCAGAAAATGTAACATTGATTTTACACGAGTGCGGGTTTAAATATTGTCCTGCGGATATGATGGCGAGTAATCCTGATTGGTGTATGTCTTTATCTGATTGGGAACAACAATTTTCTAAATGGATGCAACAGCCCGGCGCGAAGGAAGTGATGATGACGACCATCTTTTTTGATTATCGGCCCATTTACGGAGACTTTGATTTGGCTAAAAAAATGACGGAGCATATCTTCGAAAATATAGATGAACAAGAAATATACTTGATGCACCTCGCTAAAAATGCTTTGCAAAATCCACCCCCTTTGAGTTTTTTTAGAAATTTTATTGTAGAAAAAGACGGTGCACACAAGGATCAATTTGATATAAAGGCGCGCGCCATGATGCCATTAGCAGATGCAGCAAGAGTACTAACGCTCAATGCGAAGGTAGGTCAAATCAACAACACCTTCGAGCGATTTGCTGAGCTAGCCGAATTGGACGAAAACAATCGAGAATTGTTCGAACAGGCCGCAGATGCTTACGAAATCTTGATGCGATTCAGAGCCATGCAAGGCCTTAAAAATAAAGATAGCGGTCGGTTTTTTAATATTTCGGAACTCAACAAAATGCAGCGGATGATGCTTCGCAATAGTTTTAAACCCATTAGTGAATTGCATGCGCTTTTGCGAGTGCGGTTCAGATTAAGTTTTCTAGGATGATTTTTAATTTTTGGAAAAAACAAAAAGACTATCCTGATTTTTGGCAGGAGTATTTGGACTTGTTTGAAGAAAAACCAAGTAAGTCCACTCCCATCGAGCAATTGGAGTTCGTAGTATTTGATAGCGAAACTTCTGGACTAGACACAAAAACGGATAAGCTACTAACCATCGGCGCAGTAAAAGTGCGTGACAACCAAATTAATCTGGCGGAGAGTTTTGAGCTTCGAATTTTGCAACAAGACATTTACAAAACGGATGCCGTGCCCATTCATGGCATTGTGCCGAATACCCAAAAAGGGATTTCCAAGTCGGATGCTATTCAGCAATTTTTAAAATATTTGGGAAATGCCATCCTAGTAGGACACAACGTGAGTTTTGATATTCAAATGATCAATCGGGGACTACTCGCCTTGGGCGGAGGTAAGTTGAAAAATCCATACTTGGATACTGCTCAGCTCGCCATTAGGGTAGAACATTTACATCCTACGGAAATTTTAAAGCCAGCTCATTTTACTTTGGATGCGCTTTGTGATCGCTACCATATTCGAATGCACGACCGACACAACGCTGCTGGGGATGCGCTGCTCACCGCTTTTTTATTTTTAAAATTGATGGCCAAACTCAGAAGGCGAGGGGTGAAAACTTGGAAGGATTTGCGTGGTTAGGCAATAGGAAAAAATCTGACTATAACATTTTGCGGTGATTACCAAAGGGTGACAATTAGCATAAACCAAGCTACGAGAATTTTACTACTAAATCTTTGCAGAAAATTTGCGAGTTTGCAGAATGCCTCTCCCCCGCTAGCGGGGGTTAGGGGGTGGAACTCAAAATTGGGCAAAGAAAAAATCGTGAACTCCACCCCCCAACCCCCGCCAGCGGGGGAGAGGCATTCTGCAAACTCGTAAATTGTATATAGAAATTTAACAGTAGAACTCCCTTAAAGTTAGAACCAATTACCTCTGTCCTTCAGGATAGTCACCGCAATCCGTTACAATGAGGAAAAAATAAATTGTTCAATTTGGGTCGATTATTTCTTCTTTCCTATTGCCTAGGGCAAAGTAAATTAATCTTCATCGTAGCCGTATTCCTTATCGAGTTGGTTCATCCAATTCACATAAACAAAAATCAAAATGACAAACACGTAAATTGATCCTTGCTGCGCAAACCAGAAGCCTAGCTTGAATCCTCCGATGCGAATGGTATCCAATTCATCCACTAAAAGGATTCCGCAAACGTAAGAAACGATAAACCAGATGGCAAGTAAAATGGCGAGGAAGCGAAGATTTTTCTTCCAGTAAGATTTTGCTTTTTGATTCGACATGTCTTGATTTTTCGTTTTGTTAAAGAATGAGTATTGCGCTGTGTAAAAGTAATTGATTATGTCGCAAAGTCCCGAAGTCGCAAAGAATTTTTTTGGAAAAAAAAATTAATAACTTATTTATTTTTTGAATGCCATTAAATAATGGGGGCTTTGAGATTTCTTTAAAAAAACTCTTTGTTTGATAGGAGCTGAAAATTAATCATTAACCAACCTTTTCGTAGCAAAGTTTTTTAACTTCAGCGAAAGAATAATCAAGGAGACACCGTAGTATAACAATACGATTCCAAAAATAAAAGCAAACGCAATCACTCCTCCCATTGGATACCTCACAATACTCCCACCGATGAGTAAAGCAATGATTCCATTTCCCGTAGCGTATTTCCAGCCATCAATCTTATCCTTGATTTGCCAACTAAATGCTAGTTGAAAAACGCCAATAAATATAATCCAGATACCTCCCAAAAAAGCACTAGCAATCAGCGTAGTGATGGGAAATAGAAAGATGAGTAACCCTAAGAATATATCAAAAGCACCTTCTGCCAAGTACCATTTCCACCAAGTAAGATTAGATTGATTGTAGATGGAAAACACTACATAAAGTACGCCCGTTATCAACAGTGTAGTACCAAAGAAGATAGCTATTGCTTCGGTGGCAACGTAGGGATGAACGAGCAGGATAGCTCCCAATGCACAAAATAAAATACCTTTCAGCGTGATCAGCCACCATTTGTTAAGTGATGTATCCATGATTATACGGTTCTCTTTCGTTTGAAATAATTGAAGATTCGAAATTTTTCTTTATCAAATTTTTCCTCCAAGAGACTTTCCTTATCATACACCTCATCGCTCAACAATACACTTACGGGTTTTAAAAAATCAATTTGTTGGAAAATTATTCGAATGATCGCCATCAGGGGCAACGCTAGTATTAAGCCCGCCATTCCCCAGATACTTCCACCCACGATCAAGCTAAGAATAGCAGCGAGGGGATTCAACTTGATAGAACTACCCACTACTTTCGGCGTAATTAGATTACCTTCTAATACCTGAATAAAACCAAACAATACAATTACGGAGACGGGTTGCCAATAATTATCAGTAGAAGCGATGGCATAAAGAAAGGGAAGTAATCCGCCAAGCGTGGTGCCAACGTAGGGAATAATCGCTAAAAATGCAGCAAGGAATCCCCAGAAGGTCGCATATTTTATTCCGATAGCGGTCAGTCCTGCCGTATTCAAAACACCTAATATCAAAATGACTACCAATAAGCCGTAAAGGTATTTTTGTACAACGGATTCAATGCGTTGGATTACTTTTGCAGCATTTTCTCTAGTGGAGTCACCAAACTGTATCAGGTAAAATTGCTTAAAAGTATTTCGATATAATAATATGAGGAAAGTATAAATAAAGGTAAGAAAGGTGTTGACTAGGAGCGCACCCGAAACGCTCAACGTGACCCCAAGATAACTAAGTGGTGTCTGGACAATTTCGCTTTTATTTTCATTAATCATAGCTTCTGTATCTTTTATGGAGATTCCCAAGTAGTTATTTAAGGTAGTAAGAAAGCTACTAAATCCTACTTGTATTTTCTTTGTTATAGAGTCCATGTTCTGCACTACATCCACTAACTGCATAGAGAAGAAAGTAACTAACAACACGATGGGTAACAATGCAATTACAAAAGATAAAAATATGGCTAAAGGTCGGTAATGAAGATACTTTTCAATTTTTCCGCAGAGGGGTTTTAACATGAAGGCAAAAAGGATAGCAAATGCAAGGGGAGCTAAAATACTTTTCCCTATGATAAGCCCGTATATCAGAATACACAAAACAACTAATACATAGGTAAGCTTTTGGATTCCGAATCGGTAGGCTTTCATAGGTGTAATTTTTCTTTTTTGTAAATAAAATGTTATGATGGAACTTCCACGCGTGGCGAAGTGCGTGAGAGGTTACGAGGTTTAATTTTCACTTTATCCATGAATTGCAATAATTTGATACTTGCCATATTTCTTTCGGACGAAATAATGTATCCAATTTTACCATCGGCACACTCAATAATAAAAATAATAGACTCATCGGGGTGCTTCTGATCACTTTTAAATCTGTGGTACTCGATGATCTGTAACTCTTCTTGAGTATAAGTTTTATCAGTTTGTAGGCAGCGGATTTTCTTATTTTCCATTGAGAAAGTTCTGCTAAAACCTTTTAACTGCAAACCTGAAATTGCTTCTGTTAAGTTAGAGTAGATATTAAAATTCATGGTTTTTTGTTTGAAAATTATACATAAATGGTTGTTAAATTTATCCTCTGATGTTAGCTCTTTTTGGTTTTATTTTTTGCAATATGATAAAAGTAATAATCATCCCAAATACAAATACTTCAAAGAGTAATACCCCGCTAATGACCGCCATGTGTCCGACGGAATCCGACTGCATCGAAAATTTATCGAATGCTAGAGGTTCGGAGATAGCATAGATGATGACATTGGCTAAGGCTAGCGTGAGCGCACTAATCGCCGAGACAACCGCCCCCAATCTTATTCCATTTTTAAATCTGTACGCCGCTTGCATACTACTTTTTTGAATGCTAAGTCCATAGGCAAGCACTCCAAACATGACCATGTACTTGAAAAATTTTAAAACTATGGAGCCACCCATCGTCATAATCTGAGCTAAGACTAAGAATACAGCCATACTCACACCGGCGGTGATTCCCCACTTCATACCTTCTTGGTAGGTATTGAATGCTTCGGGGCTAGTTTGCTGTTGAGGATTTATAGTTCCACGTTGCTTGTATTTGCTTCCTGCTATCTCGATAATATTTGTTTCTTCATTCATCTTTGTAAAAAATTTATTGTTGATTGTAAAAATTTAGATATGCCAGACCTCTGGAGTCCGGCATATCTTTTCTCTGTGTTCAGTATTGTTAGGTTTATGCTGTAGCATCTTGTAATTTTCGCAAGGCCCACGCATCAAGCATCCAAGATTTCTTTTCGAGACTTTCTAAGAAGCCTCCTGCCATATCTATTGTTCCTTCGTCATTGGCTTCACTCGCTGCGCTGATGACACTTCGAAGATTTTCAATAATGATTCTGTGATTTTCTAACACTATAATTACCATTTCCCTATCGTGCTCTACCAGCGTAGCTTCGGATACATCGGAGATGGTAATGTAATCCGATAATCTACTCAAGGGTCGGTGGCGCAATGTCAAAATTCGCTCTGCAATTTCATCTATTTTTATTCGAGCATCATTATACAACTCTTCGAATTTTGAGTGAAGATCAAAGAAATTTTCTCCAGTTATGTTCCAATGAAAATTTCTTAAATTTTGGTAATATACGTGATAGTTACACAGTAGCTTATTTAGTTCATTCACTACGGGGGTCACTTTCTGTTTATCAAATCCTAAATAATTCATATGTATTTTATTTTTATTTTTAGTTAAAAAATCGTGTGGTGCGTTCTTGCTATTTGATTTCATTTTTTCTTTTTTAAAAAACTAAAACGGGAATCTCAGATTGTAAAATGATACGCTTGCTGTTGTAGCTATTGAGCATTCTCTCCAAAAATGACTTACTGTTGTGTTCGAATGCTAGCCAGTTAGCCTGCACCTCATTCATCAACATATCAACAGTATTGGCTGAATCCTGAGTAAATATTTGGTGAAAATTGACATTTTTATATCCTAAGAAATTTCGCATAGTTCGAATGATGTTGTTGTATCGCTCTATCTCAAGATCATTTCTTTCGGGAGATAACAATACAACTGCAATATTTGCATTTAGCTCTTCCGCTACGTCGGTTAAGAATCTCATATTCTCTACCTTGCCATCGTCAAGTTCCATCAGATAGACAATTCTGTTTACAGGCTGCCACGAATAATTACTGGGTAGCACTAGGACAGGCGCATCAATATTTTCAGCTAGTCGAGTTTCGTAAGTTCCGAACCACTCATGTAGGGTAGTCAATTCATTGTTTCCTTCGAGGACGACCACGTAGGGTGATTCCTCTTCCGCCTTGTCAATAATTTTGCTTTCTGGAAATCCGATGTCGAGGTCATAAGTGACATTGGGATATAATTTGCTAGCTTCCATTTGCAAAGCACTTAAGCGTTTATTGGCTTCAACTTTTACTAAGTTGATGTTCGCCATAGATGGCTCTTCGATACCTGTACCCGTAATAGCTACGGGTTGCCTGAGCACTGGTACTTTTTCTACACCGTAGAATAAAGCGGTACGATCTAATCTTTTCGCTAAATAAGTTCCGTAGGTAGCAATTGGATTTGGGATGTTGTAATCATTTAAGGCAATAAAAATTTTCTTATTATTCATGTATTTTTAAATTTTGCTCTAAAACGGATGAATGCTTTAGATGTTCAAGAAGAACGATAAATGCTGATTTGTAACAATTCAATTACATGTCGAATGATATGGTCAGGTTATCTCTGATTTGATTTATCCTTTGCCTTTCGTTTTTAGGAGCAACGATTTGGTAGATTACATACTTGTTCCCTAGGTGATAGAGTTTTTGCCAATATTGCCGATCACCATCTATGGATGAAACTCGGTAAGAAGGTCGCTGAATAATCTCATAAATGATCTGTCCGTCATCATTATCTGTCATCCATTCGCCTACGAAATCATCATAAAGATCCCAAGTGTCACGATTCATCACATCTCTACTACCTGCTATGGTAACGACTACTTCATCATCCGACGACCTCAGGATGATGCCATCGTGATTGTCAGATACGAGTCTGGTAGGTAATAAGGTATCTGGAAATTCTGTGCAAAAATGAAATCGAGTATTGCAATACTTAGTATCTGGTGCAAAATTTGGTAACGGTTCGCTTTTGTTTTCTTCGGTCATAAAAAAGGGGAAAACAGACATAATCATCAAGCTAAATAAAATTCTCATATTTGGAAATATATATTTGTATTACCCCGACAATTGGCAGTACCAACACGCCACATCCATTCGGATACACAAAAGCGTATCCGAATAAGATGGACGTGAAAAAATTAGGAGTAAGGTGTTTTTAAAATATGCGCATGGACAAACCTTGAGTAGCGTCTGCGCCTAGTAGGTTTTTAATCTTTTTGGATGCGCCTAATCAATACCTGAAGATGGCGTTGGTACTAGCAATTACCCTCGGTAGATTTGCTCTTTTGTTGTTGATTACTTTTCCACCGTTGGTATAGGTCTCGATAGCTGCTTTGTTGAGCAGACAGGTACTGTCAGGTTTTCTTTCTACGTGGAGCTGTGTACTGTGGTTTTTTTCATCATAAATCCCCCATTCGATTACTGTCTCACTATCCGTAAATAATTGATCTACTTTACCCTGAACGGCGGCAGGCACTATTTCGTGTATAGAGAAAGACGCTTTTCCGTTCACGAGTTGTTGATTGAAGCCTTCTTTAGTCGTTTTATTTTTTTCTTTAAAATGATCTCCTATTACACTCCACGCTTTTTCGTGAATCATCACGGGATCATCGTTTTCGGGATTTCCTGAGATTCCTACAGGATAAACATTGAGGTAATCAGAAATAGATTGATAAATCGGAATTTGGTAATCCACAGAATAGATAATTAATGGTGCACGCTCATCGTGTAGCATTTCCATTAACCCATTATCTACATCTCTAAAATATTTTTTCAGGCTTTCTACTTTGTCATCTTTTCCTGCACCGTGACCGTGATAGATGGTACTATCTGCGCCACCACTTCTGGCTTGAAGGTTCTGGCTGACATCTTCTGCACCGATCATCTCTTCCATTCCGTTAGGTAGTAAATCTTCGATAATGACGGGAGTGATAGAGGTTTCATTACCTTCAAAAAATCGCACTTCATTTTGGCTTAATGCCAATACAAAAAATCTATCCTCTTTTTGTAACAATGGTATTACGGGGCGTAAATAAAAATGGTTGTGCACATATACCAAGCTAGAGAAATCAATGTTAGTAATGTAGTAGCTAAAATGATCTTCGGTAAGAAAAACCACTAATCCTTCGGATAAATGTTGCCAGAAATCTTCATTATCTAACAAAGCATATGCAGGAGCTAGGTAAGTAAGTGCTTCCTTTTTTTCCATAGTACCTGCGGGAGTGTTCGTATTACTCATTAATTGTTGAGTGGCTTCCGACAAGGCATTTTTAAATCTCAAGCGATCCTCTTGTACATTTCCCACTTTGTAGGTTGGAATATAAATGGACACACAGGGTGTTCTTGTATTTTGAAACTCTACGAGTTTGTTGAATTGATCTTGATTGAACATATATTTATTTAAATTTATTAAAGAATCTTTTTGAATTTTCTCTAAAACGGGCGAGCATCTAATATGTTCAATATCAATGGGTTATGAATTGAGAATTGAGAATTGAGAATTGAGAATTGAGAATTATGAATTATGAATGAAGAATTACGCCTACTCCGAAATTCTATAGCAGGGTCATTTATCATTCATAATTCTTCATTCTTCATTCATAATTCTTCATTCATAATTATCCTTCCACTCACTTCCGCATCGCATCAATCTTTTCGGGGGCATTATCAATCATTTCAAAGCGTGGGGCAGTACTTGATTTGCGAATAATTATTTCGGTTCTACGATTGTATTGATGTTCGGTTTCTGTGCAGTTTACACCGTCCGTACAGCCATTTCGAGGAGTACTTTCTCCCTTGCCAAATGTTCGGATTCTGTTGCTATTTATCCCATTAGCAATCAAATAATTTTTTGCGGAGATGGCTCTTTGCTCGGATAATTTTTGATTGTAACTTCGAGCACCCCTAGCGTCGGTATGTGCGATCAAGTCCACTTCTACTTCTGGATATTTATTCATCAAAATAATCAAGGCATCCAAATCCCTCGCAGCTCCTACTCGGATATACGACTTATCAAAATCGTAGAAAATTTTACTTGCTACTAATGTCACTCCTTTTTCTACGAGCGCAGTAGTTGTTACACTTTCATTTACTTCCTCTATAATGGGCACGGGATACATTGCTACACCAATTCCATTTTTATCTACGCCATCAAAAGTTCCGAAAGTAACCTCTTTGGGTTCGAATCCTTCTTTTCTAGCCAGCAGATAGAACTGCCGATTTTTGGCAATCTTGGCGTAAGCATCCCCTCTGCTATCGCTGTAAAGATTAGGCAGGGTATTCATGCCTTTGCTAGAAAGTGTAATTTTTAGTCCCAACTCGTCATTGTCAAATTGAGTGATGTCAACATCGTAGAGTGCTTCGAGATTTTCTTTTTGGCTAGAGCTAAATAAAAATAATCCAGCATTGGGGATGGGTGCATTCGTCAAAGCATTATAGACGTGAAAGTTAGTTCCCAAAAATTCTTCGGGCTGTGGTAAACCATCTATCCCATCGGGCGCATCAAAAGCGTATATGTTATCCTTGCCTAAACTTCCCGATCTAGCGGATGTAAAAAAACCACCATCTCCCTTGTCATTGGCAATAAATCCTAAATCATCTCCAGAAGAATTAAAAGGATAACCCATGCTCAACGCAAAGGGAAAAGCACGGTCGGGCATCAAGCGATAAATATCAAATCCTCCTTCCCCTCCAAGATTATCAGATGAAAAAAACAGCACCCCCGAATTATGGATAAATGGAAAAACTTCGTCGTATGAGGTGTTGACTTTGGTGCCAGCGTTGGTTGGTTCACCCCATTTTCCATTTTCAAAATCAACGTAGTAAATATCCATTCCTCCTTATCCGCCCGGCATATCCGAAGCGAAATACAGTCTTTTATTATTAGCATCAAGCGTAGGATGGATGCAGGAGTACTCTTTGCTGTTAAAGGGCAGTTCTCTAATATTTTCCCACTCGGACGCTCCTTTATCAGCTTCGTATATTTTCATCTTGACTGTACCTTCGGAGCTAGGAATGGGTTTTCCCTTTTCATTTAAATTATTGCGGGTGAAAAATATTTTATCTCCCGCCCGATTAAAACTAACGGGCCCTTCGTGGTACTCGGAGTTGATTTTTAGAGAAAATTGTTGCGGAGGCCCAGGCGTTCCGCTATTTCCCAAATCAGCAAAAAACAAATCAAAGAAAGGTTCATTGATCTTGTCATCTACTTTTCGATCTTTATTGCGGGAGGATACGAATACGATTCCTTCCCGGTAAAAAGTAGGAGAAAAATCCAAACCATCACTATTGAGGTATTCGATGTCTTCGATGGTGACGGTAGCGTGTTTGGTGTTGGCGGTTTGGCTACTGGCATTGAGATAATAAAAAAAGCAAGCAGCAAGGCAAAGGAAGATTTTAATATGTCTGTTCATGAGTATAAATTTTGAAATAATAAATATATCGCTATAAAGTGAGGCTACTTAATTTGTTCAATGGCGGAAGCAACAGCGTGAACAGGTAGCCCTATTCATCGTTTTAGCCACAGTATATTTTTTGAACTTTCTCTTATCCAAAATACAAAATCTATAAGGAGAATCATAATTTCGAAAAATTAAAATCACGTTTCATCATGGATACCATCATCGAAATTCTAGTCACAGCAGCCGCTTTCTACGCTGGTGCTCGCATCTTAAAAGGCGTTTACGTCGAAGATTTTTTACAAGCCATCATTGTAGCGATTGCCATTGGCATCTTAAACTTTACATTAGGCACATTTCTAAAAATCATTACGTTGGGCATCCTATCTTTGGGAGTATTTACCTTGTTCCTCGATGTGATTTTGATTCAGGTAGCGGATTATTTTTTGGGAAGTTTTAAGGTGAAAAATTTTTGGTGGGCTTTAGGATTGGCGGCGGTGGTTTCCTTAGTAAGTGGATTTTTACGTTGGGTGCTTTAGGTGTGTTTTTTTGGAGAGGGAGTAAGGAATAATGATGAGAGAGGAGTGATGAGTGAAATGACGAGATATAATTAATTTTCGGATAGCTAGATTGGAAAAATTTATCAAATCCAAATACAGCACTCATCACTTATAGTTCATCACTCCTCCCTCTTTCCTATTGCCTTAATTAATACCTGATACTCAATTGATTTTTGTTTCAAAACGAATCGGTAGAGTTACTCTTGATCTTACAGGTTTGCCATTGCGTATGGCGGGTGTCCATTTTTCCATTTTGCTCACTACTTCCACGGCTGCCTTGGCGCATCCCATACAAGGTGATTCCTTAGAAAGTACTTCGATATCATCTTCAATAGTTCCCGTTTCGTCCACTACAAAAGTAACCATTTCTAAGCCATCGTGACCTTTTGTAATAGCATTGTTAGGATAGTTAATCTCTTCTTTGATAAATGCTTCAATACCTTCATTGGAGCACTTTTCGGGATCGGATTCTGTTAGGCAAATAATATCGTACAATGGTGGTCGGTCTGTTTTGTTAGCCATGTAAACGGATCGAGGGGCTTCAATTTTCACTTTTTCCTTGGTGTTAGAAGTTACCTTGTCAGTACTAGATTGTTCAATTTCCATGGGCGGGATTTCAATTTCTTTTCCGTCCGCAAGGATATAATTATAGGTGTACCAGTTAATGTCCCGACTGTTGGTATTATAATTTTTAGAAACCTTGAGTGCATCTTTTCTAACGGTATCTCTCTCAAAAGCAGTAGATTCCTCTAAGACTTCGGCTACTTCTTCCGAGGGATATTCGGGTTTTGGAGATGAATTGTTACAAGCTGCCAATCCTAGTAAAGCGATAATGACAACTGCTTGGATAAAGTATTTTGTATTACTCATGTGATTTAATTTTGATCTAAAAAAATTATAATTTTTGGTTAATTAATTTTCTGTAAAAAGAAAGAAAGGAAAAAAAGTTCAGTTAAAGAAAAATGTAAAAGCATTGTTTTACTTGAAGAAAAATTTTGAAAATAAGATTGAACATCCATTTGCCTTGGTCGTTTTAGAGCAAAAAATATGGAAATTCAATTTTTACCTTCTGATAATATTGAGCAGTTATTGAGTTTACAAAAGAGTGTTGATGTGTACTATGATAGTATAATCTGCATCACAACGGAAGATACTTTTATAAAAATTTTTTCAAGAATCAGAAAGCACCACATGGTGTTTAGAGAAAAGTTAATACGTGCTATTTACAAAAATGTAGATGCTGATGCCATTCAGATTAACAAGGGTCAAAGCTTGATGGAAAGAATGTGGGACGAAGTATTAGTGGCAGTCTTGGTGAATAATGAATTTAAGATAATAGAGTATTGCAGGCAGAATGAAATTAAATTGTTACAATATTTAAGAAAGGTAATTTTTGTGGGTGAGTATTCCGTGAGGGTACAACAAATATTAGAAGAGTATGCCTTAGGAATCCAGCAATATTTAAAGAGTTTAAATCAGCTACAAGAGGCAATAGTCAAAAGTAAAGCTGCATAGTGATTTTTTTCGTAAAAATATGTAACAAAACAATTACAGAAATAAAAAATTCATCAACAAAACAAAATATTTACAAAATTAATTTCTTATTAAAAATAAAATATTGTGACAAAAGAAAATCAAATTTCAGTACTCAATGACCTATTGGCTCGTACCTACGACGCAGAGAGCGGTTATCAGGAAGCTGCTAAAAATGTAAATAGCAGAAGATTAAAAGAAATGTTTGAAGCCAACGCCGATCAGCGAAAAATATTTAAGCTAGAACTTATGGGTTGTGTTGAAGGACTAGGAGGTACTCCCCACGAAGGTCAAACGCTATCGGGTCAATCTCACCAAATATGGATAGACATCAGGACGGCGTTTTCTTCTAATAATGATGAGACGGTACTCATAGAAGTTAACCGTGGAGAACAGTACGCTTTAGAAGCATACGATAAGGCTTTGGAAAATATACCCATTGGAACTGTAGTATATGATCGAGTCGTCGCCCAAAGAAATCAAGTCAGAACAGTCTATGAACGAACACAAAACCTTGAAGATATTTTTGCTAACGCAACGTAAGGAATATTTATAGGTCAGACTTTAGCCTTCCAGTTTTTAATGATTGGAGGGCTATTTTTTTTAACGATCCCTACAAGGTCTCGGCAACTACTAGTGCATCGGGCTATTTAATACACCAACCCAATTTTCGCTCTCACTTCATCCAACAAATTCATCAAATCTAAACTGAACGATAGTGGCAAAAGATCACTTTCTTTTTTTCCCCGTTGCAGGCATTCTACTACGTGTTGGGTTTCGTACCGATATCCTTTGGCACCTTCGTAGTCGAAGGTAAAGGTCTGCGGGGCCTTGTCCAATTCCACGATGGTAAAAGTATTGGATTCGTGCCATCTGCTTTGTATTTGTATTTTGCCCCTGGTACCGTAGATACCAGCTTGCATGGGAGTATCACGAACAATGGAAGAATCTAGTACCGCCATTTTATCTTCGGCGTACCGCAGGATCATGGCGCAACTTTCATCTACCTCCGTCTGACCGATATGCGCAGACGCTCTGAGGTCAATTGGATTACCCATCAGCAACTGTGCTAAGAATAAAGGATATATCCCGACGTCGAGCAGCGAGCCTCCACCGAGCGACTTGTTGTACAGCCGCCCTGCAAAATCAATGGGTGCTTTGAATCCAAAGTCTGCCCTGAGTAATTTCACCTCTCCAATGATGCCACTTTGGATGTGTTCGATGACTTTTTTGATGTGCGGTAAAAAGCGCGTCCAGATCGCCTCCATCAAAAAAGTATCGTTAGCTTTTGCAGCAGCTATCATTCTTTGGACTTCGCCGCTATCCATGGCAAATGGTTTTTCACATAAAACGGCAATACCATTTTCGAGACACATGATGGTATTTTCGCAATGCTTGACGTGGGGAGTAGCTACGTAAACTACGTCCAGATCGTCACAGCGCATCATCTCCTCATAACTCCCGAAGGAATGAGTAGCCCCAAATGCAGCAGCAAAATCTTTTGCTTTAGCTGCGCTTCTCGAAGCTACAGCGTGTAGTTGAGCATGGGGTACGTATTTTAGATCATTGGCAAATTGTCTCGCAATTTTTCCCAATCCGATAATCCCCCAATTAATGGTTTCTTTCATTGTTTTAATTTTTTTTTAGCTACGAAGTCGCAAAGACACAAAGTTTTATTTTTTTTAAAAGAGACCTTCGTGTCTCAGCGCCTTCGTGGCAAATCAATCTTTCCCAAAACTAAAATTACAATTTCCTTTCGAAGGAAAAATTTTGACGTTTAAAAATCCTCTTTTTTTAAGAAAAAAATGAAATTAGCCGTATTTTAGCTTTTGCATATCAAGTTATTTTTTCCCATTCAGAGCATATCCATGATCACGACCTGTTTATTCTTTTTTTAAGAAAAAATAAGAAACACTAGGTCTTTGTACTATTTCAAATTTAAACATACTCTTAGGAATGGTATATCAATAAATTTACATTTTATTATTGAACCATTCCTTACACACAATACTCAAAATGGCTAATTTACTGAACACGTTGAAAGATCAGATGAAGGACGATATTTTTGCTCAGGCTAGCCAATTTTTAGGAACGGACGCAGCGAGCATAAAATCGGCAATGGGGGTGGCGGTACCTACTATTTTGGGGAGCTTGATTAAGCAAACCTCATCCTCCGAGGCAGCTGAAACAATACTGGAAACCATTACGAAGAGAAACTTTGACGAGCGTACTTTTGATAATTTGGAGCGTACTTTGACGCAGGAGAATCTTAGTAACGAACTCTTGAAATCTGGAAACGAAGTACTCACCAACTTGATGAACAACAAGTTGGATGCCGTCGTAGGCATTGTTGCCTCAATTAGCGCATTGAAAAAAAAAACAGCTACGTCGGTGATGAACATGACTGCGCCGCTCGTGCTAGCAGCAGTAGGACACTACGCCAAGCAAAAATCACTTGATACCGAAGGGCTCAGCGAACTCCTCACCCAACAAAGTGCAAACGTAGCGAGTGCATTGCCCGAAGGGATGGGAAATTTGATTGGCTTTGCTACCGGTGTTGGGATAGGTGACCGCATCGAAGCGTTGGCTGCATCTGCTAAGAACACCGTGGATGCTAGCAGCAAAGGCAGCAGCAACATCCTGACTAGAATCTTGCCCTTGTTGTTGGTTCTGGCAGTTGGATATTTTGGATGGCAATGGTGGGAAAAGAATCATGCCGAGGATAAAGTGATTGGTGAGACCGAAACTGAATTTTATCGAACAATAGATACCATAGCTGCAACTGACGATACTTCAAAGCACGTCGCTACCGCGGTTGAAAATAAGATAAACGAAGCCGCTGATACTTTGTCCGAAGAGGCAAAGCATCTCGTGGATACCACTAAAAAAATAGTGCGCGAGGCCTTGGATACCACGGCTGAAAGTAGCAAAGCTATTTTATCAAACATCAATTTTACGGCAGGGTCAGTGGGCGAAAAATTCGAGGATTGGTTGAGTAGTGGCGCAGCGGGAACGAAAAATTTTAGATTTAATCATTTGACTTTTGCCAAGGGGTCAGAAAACATTAGCGATACTACCGAGGTTAACAATTTAGCGGCCGTTTTGAAGGCCTATCCAAATGTACATATCGAGGTGGGCGGACACACTGATAGTGGTGGCAACGCCGACGCCAATATGACTTTATCACAGAAAAGAGCGGAGGCGATAAAAGCCCAACTCATTGCGCAGGGTGTCAGCAAAGATAGAGTGGCGGCTAAGGGATTTGGTTCTTCCGTACCAACTACCGATAACGCCGAGGATGCCGCCAACAGACGGGTAGAAATCAGAGTGACGCAAAAGTGATAATTCTATTCGGTTAAACCTGATTCTTAATATAGTATCTCGTTTTTCATGAGGTTTATTTACTGAGCCGGAGGTCGTGAGCTCCGGCTCTTTTTTATTTTCCAATTAGATTTTGAACAATCATTTGTAGTTTGCAGTATTAACAAAAATCACGACCGCAACTGTTATGAAAAAAACTTATCTACTTTTCTTTTTTTTGCTGAGTCATGCTTTAGTACGGGCGCAATCCTTCGGTTTTGTGCTTGATGAGGATAAAAAAGAGGTAGAAATCCCATTCGAGATTTACAATAATTTCATGGTGGTGAAGGTGGTTATTAACAAGTCATTTCCCCTCAAGTTTATTTTTGACACAGGAGCGGAACATACGATTTTGAACAAAAGCATACTCGTAGGGCCGTTGGGACTGAATTATGATCGCACTATCAAAATCCTCGGCGCCGATCTGAATACGCCCATCATGGCTTTTGTTTCTACCAAGGTGCACATCAAAGTTGGCAACGCAAAAGCCCCTACTCAGGACATACTCGTTTTAGCCAATGACTATTTTAAAATAGATGAGTACGTGGGCATGGAAGTCCACGGTATTGTTGGTGCAGATTTATTTCGCAACTTAGTTATTCGTATAGACTATCGAAGAAATTTGATTCATCTACAGCGGGCTAAAGATTTTAAGCCCCCTAGAAAAAAGAAATGGAAAAAAGTAAATGCCACCATTGAGCGAAACAAACCTTACCTATTTAGCCAAGCAAAAATTAATGATAAAATGGTGGATGCCAAACTGCTCATAGATACAGGTGCTAGTCTTTCCCTACTCTTACACACCAATAC
The DNA here is from genome assembly GCA_039027925.1 of Bacteroidota bacterium. Taxonomy (GTDB): domain Bacteria; phylum Bacteroidota; class Bacteroidia; order Chitinophagales; family Saprospiraceae; genus CAJQQY01. Next base: position 2,516 of record JBCCJE010000005.1, on the reverse strand, counting down.
TAGCCCCGACATTCAACTGCCGGAGACCTATATCAGAGGAAGTATCGGCAAGGGATTAGGTGGATTCTTGGAAGGTTTTTTGGGGCGGCTGCGTAGATTAGAGTTTGGCGATTTTTATTTTAACAATGTAATTACAAACTATCAAGATATCTCCGATAGCCTCACAATGAAATCCATTTCGTACCGCAACGGTATTTTTGGTAGTGCCCTCCTACAGCGTTTTGATATCATCATTAATTATCCCGAAGAGAAAATATACATGCAACCTCACCGACGCTACAATAAAGATTTTAAATATGATAAGAGTGGATTGGAGTTAATCGTTACGGGTAAAAAACTAAGAACGATTACGATCTATAATGTCATTGAGCAATCTCCTGGTAGTGAAGTTGGTTTGCAAAAAGGAGACGAGATCATCTCCGTCAATGGCCTTTCTGCCAGATTACTAGGACTGAAGGGCCTCTCCAAAAGATTCACCAAAAAGGCAGGTAAAAGAATCAAAATCAAAATAAAGCGTAATGGCGAAAAGATGACTTTCATCTTCAAGCTACGTGACCTTATTTGATTTATTTTGTAAAACCCCTCAAGCCCATTTAAACTCTTCAAACAATTTCAAACTATCTCCAATGAATCCTTCACAACTTTTTTCAATTTGTAGTTTTATTGTTTTGCCGTGCTGGCTAACCTTATTGGTCATACCCGAAAAAAAATGGATTAAATACTTAGTCGTGGGGGTGGTCTTATTTTTAGCTTTGATTTACGTAAGTCAGCTACCTACTTTTTTTCAGCAAGAAGAAGGAGGATTTGGTAGTCTGGAAGAAGTCATGCTCTTGTTCAAAAATAAAAATGCCGTTCTGGCGGGCTGGATTCATTACCTAGCTTTTGATCTGTTGGTCGGTACTTGGATAGCTACCAATGCGGTAAAAAAAAGTATTTCCAAACTTTTAGTAGCACCTTGTTTGCTGTGTACATTTATGCTAGGGCCAGTAGGATTTTTACTCTATTCCATTTTGAAATTTGTGATGTCAAATAAAAAATGATTTGTGAATGAATTGTTATAACCTATGTTGCTACTCGTGATGGGCGTCTCTGGTTGCGGTAAAACGACCATCGCCCAGAGACTCAGTAAAATGTTGAATATTCCATTAATCGAAGCGGACGATTTTCATCCGCCAAGTAATATTGAAAAAATGACTAGGGGCATTCCCCTCAACGATACTGATCGCAGGCCTTGGTTACAAAGGCTAGCCGAAGAATTGAAAAAACAAGAACACCGAGGGGCGGTGTTGGCGTGCTCGGCACTAAAGGAAAAGTACAGAGATACGTTGAGATCATCAATATCTAAGCCTTTATGGATCATTTTTCTTCAGGGGGATTTTGAGACGATCCATCGAAGAATGCAATTGCGTTCTGACCATTTTATGCCAGCACATTTATTACAAAGTCAATTTGATGCGCTCGAAGTACCAAAGGATGCTTGGGTGTACGATGTTGAAGAAACGGCAGCAGCAATCACCAGAAAAATTACGGAGCGTATTGAACGTATCAAATAGTATTTCGCTACACTTTTAGCCGAACCCGATGCGGACTTGTCTTGGGTATCCTTTCGATAATTCCCCTCGCTTCCAAATCAAGTTTTACCGTAACGACGTACCAATTGACTTTACCTTCAAACGTGGGCTGCAGATCGTCCATCATTTTGTCGTTGAGTGCTTCGAAGGAGATGTCTCCTGCGTCGGTAATAATTTCCAACATTGCGTCCTTGATGAGGTTATATTTTGCTAGGGAAATGTTCGTTCCTTTTTTCCCTGCGGGATGAAGTGTCAAAATTTTCTCTTCCATAGTTTTTATTTTTTCATCTTATTTTTCTTGAAAAATATTATTATAAAACATTTTTTGATCTCAGCTTCGAAGTCGTTTTCGTTAAATTTTAAATACACAATAAAGGTCAATTTATATTTTCATTTCTAAAAAAATAACCACAATTTTTCTAATTTTATAGAAAAGAAAAAGGCTTGAAAACCCTTTCTTACGTAACGCCACACAAAAGACATAAAACACTAGCATTAACAAACAATTTTTAAAAACTGTTAAAATCTTATTCAGCTATGCGTAATCATATGCCTCTCAGACTGCTTACGAGTTTTTTCGTATGCCTCTTCTGCATTTCTTCTGTTTTTTCTCAAACCCAAAAAGAACCTAAGTTTGGTAAAATCAAAGTTGCTCAATTAGAAAAGAAACAAGATGAGGAGTTTCCCGATGCTCATGCCATTGTCTTGTTTGACTACGGAGTTACTTATTTTAGATTTCAGCCTGTATCGGGTGGGTTACGGGTTAATTTTGAAAGACACGTTGCTATTCAATTTTTTGACAACACGGAATTTGATCTAGCGACATTTGAAATCCCCTTATCTCACGACGGCACGACTCAGGAACATCTAATGAAAATTAAAGGCTATACTTATAATTTAGTCAATGGAAAATCTGACCGAACCAAACTTTCCAAAAAAGACATC
>JBCCJE010000004.1:0-21989 GCA_039027925.1 Bacteroidota bacterium | reverse complement strand
CACCATTGCTAAGGAATGAAAGAATAATAAATTAAACAACTTGGCTGTTTCTTTTCCCTTTTTCCTTCATAAAAAAATCTAGGCATAGAGGGACTATGCTACCATTTTTTTATATCGGTAAAAGAAAAAATAACCTACCCAATTTGTTCATTTTATTAGTCTTTCATTCCTTAGGAATAGTTCAACGATAACAAAATGATAAGATTATTTTTTTTCTTGGTGATGACAGCGCTGATGAGTAGTTGTACTTCCTATCAGAGTCTCTTGAGCTACAACGAGTATCCGCAGATTCCTAAGGAACCTCAACTGATTACCAACTTCAAACCGCTGACGGTTCAGCCAAGCGATATTTTGAGGATTCGCATCAGTAGTATTGACCCCAAGGCGGTAGCACCGTTTAGTACCGCAAGCACTGATCGGGAAGGAACGAGCGCAAGTGGCTACGACGAATACTTAGTGAACAGCGAGGGGATGATAGAATTTCCCACCATCGGAAAAATTACGGTAAAGGGGCTTCGGATCGAGGAAGTGAAAGCTACGATTTTGGAGCAGTTGACGCCTTACTTTTCGCAGCCTCCGATCATTCAAGTCCGCCTGACTAACTTTCGAGTCAACGTCAACGGAGAGGTGGGGTCGCCGGGTTCTTTTGCGGTATTCAACGACCGCTTCACCATCATCGAAGCCATCACTCGGGCGGGTGACTTTACGAGCTATTCCCGACGGGATAGCATTTTGATAATCAGAGAACAAGACGGGGTGAGAGATTTTGGTTACGTTAATTTTAATTCGTCGGACATTTTTTCGTCGCCGTATTTTTATCTACAACAAAACGATGTGGTCTATGTACGCCCCACCAAAGCTAAGGTCAACTCGGTTCGGGATCCATCGTCGCGAGTGCTCCCTTGGATTTCGGCGGGGGTGTCGGTGGCGGTGCTGATTTTTACGATAAGTAATGCTAGGAATTAAGAATTATGGATTAAGAATTATGGATTAAGAATGACCCAAAACCTTTAGGATTTATAATTTTCAATTTTTTCCGATGGTTCGGGAAAAGTATCATTCCCCGAAGTTTCGAGACAGGCATCATTCTTATTTCTTAATTCCCCGAGGTTTTGGGTCATTCATAATTCATAATTTTTCATTCATAATTCTTACTTCTTCATCCCCCGAGATTTCGGGACAGGCATAATCATCAATTGAAATTTTTTTGAAAAACAACAACAACATATCAACTGCTACTGAAAAACGATCCGAAGTGATACGGGTGGATTTTCAAAAGGTATTGGCAAAAATGCTATCCTACTGGTGGTTGTTTTTGTTGGGGTTGATTATTGCGGTTGGAGGAGCCAAAATTTACCTGCGCTACGCTACGCCCGAGTATTCGGCACGTGCTATTTTGCTCATCAAGGATGCAGGGCAAAGTGGAAATATATCGGCTCAAGATATAATTGCCGCCAATGACATTTGGTCGGGAGGAAAAGCCATGGATAACGAAATCCAGATTTTGAACTCCTTGACCCTGATGGAAAAAGTAGTCAGTCGGCTAAAATTGAATATTCAATATTATCGGATTGGCAATTTTAAGGAAACTGATATTTATAAGGAAACCCCCTTTTTTTTGGATTCTTTGGAACTCGCTAGAAAGGACGGTTTTGGTGTTACCTTTTTTATCGAACTCAATGATTACCATAGTTTTTTGCTAAAAAGATGGGAAGAAGATCCTGGAACGCGTTACTACTTCGGCGTGCCGTTTGAAAATGAAGCAGGGCGATTTACCATCAATCTCAATCCTCGGGAAGCGGTGGTCAAGGGGGGGTATCGGTTGGAGATCGGTGCCATTGAGCCTACCGCCTATGCTTACAAATCCAAGGTGCAGGTACAGCGCATTGGAGATGTATCGTCGAGTGTTTTGGAGCTGAGTTTGATGGATCCCGTAGGGCAGAAGGCGAGTGATATTTTGAATACTTTGATTGATGTTTACAACGAAGAGGAGATCAAAGATGAAAATAAAGTATTCGACAACACCCTCGAATTTATTGATAGCCGAGTGGAAGATTTAGTAGTGGAGTTGGACTCCGTGGAGGGGGGGATTCAGCGATTCAAGAGTAGCAATGAGATCATCAGCGAAAGTGCCTCGTCGAGTATGGATTACACCTTGGATGAAATCCGTGGGGCACTCCGAGAAATATCCAATTACGAAATTCAAAAAAATGTACTCCAATCTTTAGAGAATTTTTTACTGCAAGATAATTTTGAAACCAACTTGATTCCCGCCAATTTGATCGCCGAAAGTCCCGTGCTTACGGGGCTAGTGAGTCAGCACAACGAATTGGTCATCAGCAACAAACAGTTGGCAGCGACTGCCAGTAAACAAAATCCTACCAGAATGGTGCTAGAGGAACAAATTGCGGATACCCGTGATCTGATCCTACGAACCATCCAAAATCTCAAGCGTGATATACAAATTCCCATTCAAGCAATCGAAAATAATATTCGCAATTTGAAAAGGAGTATGAGTAGTATTCCGGGGATAGAGAAAAAGCTGCTCGAAAAAATGAGAACGCAGGAAGTGAAGGAAAAACTCTTTTTATTTCTCCTCCAAAAAAGGGAAGAGACGGCACTCTCGGAAGCAGTAACGACTGCCAAAACCCGAACCATTGATCGGGCACGTACGCCTAAGTTTCCCGTTTATCCACAGCCCAATTTGATCTTAGTTGCAAGTGGATTGTTAGGTTTAGTTGTTCCGTTTTTTCTCGTTTTACTCATCAGTACATTTGAGACTAAAGTGGAGTCCGAGGAGATGATTAACCAACTCACCACTATCCCCGTACTCGGTCGAATTGTTTTTAATAAAGGGAAAGAAAATATCGTAGTGAAGCACGGTAGTCGGTCGGCGATCAACGAAATGTTTCGGATGCTACGTACCAATCTCAATTTTATTAATCACGGCAAATCCAAACAAATCATCATGATGACTTCCTCCGTTTCGGGCGAGGGTAAAACTTTTATTGCCTTGAATTTAGGAATCGCCTTATCCCTAGCGGACAAAAAAGTGATGCTGCTGGGGATGGATTTGCGCAAGCCCAAACTCGCCACTTACCTGGGGGTCAACCAAAGTAAAGGTATCACCAACTACCTCGTAGGACAGAATGAAATAGAAGAAATCACACAGCAAGTAGCGGAGCATCCCAATCTATTTTGCATCACGAGCGGGCCTATTCCGCCCAATCCCGCCGAGTTGATTATTTCGGGAAAAATGGAAAAACTCATAGAGACCTTATCGCAGACTTACGATTACATTTTGATAGATACGCCGCCCATCGGGTTGGTTTCGGATGCCCTACTTCTACGGGGCGTGGTAGATAATATTTTGGTGATTGTTCGGCACAAATTTACCCGAAAAGTAATGTTGCGAAACTTAGAAAATATGTACCAAAACGGAGAACTCAAAAATGTAAGTCTCATTTTTAATGGCGTCAAACAAGGCGGTAAGTACTACGGATACGGTGGCTATTATTATGGGAAAAACCAAGGATACTATGTTGACCAATAATCAAAAACAATCTACTTACATCATCGCAGAAATAGGTCAGGCACACGATGGTAGCCTTGGGATATTGCATTCTTACATTGATGCGGTAGCGGCCACGGGTGTGGATGCCATTAAATTTCAAACCCACATTGCGGAAGCGGAGAGTAGTGCGGCCGAACCTTTTCGGATTAATTTTTCCTACGAGGATGACACCCGATACGATTATTGGCAGCGCATGTCCTTCACCAAAGCGCAGTGGCAAGCGATCAAAAAACATTGTGAAGATCAGGGACTGACTTTTCTTTCTTCTCCTTTTTCACAAGCTGCGGTGGACTTGTTAGAATTTTTGGAAATAGAAAAATACAAGATTGGATCGGGGGAGGTCACTAATTTTTTGTTATTGGAAAAAGTTGCCAAAACGGGCAAACCCATCATCCTATCTTCGGGGATGTGTTCCTTCGAAGAGCTAGATGAGGCGGTCGCTTTGATCGAACAATTTGGCAATGATCTCAGCATTTTGCAATGCACCACTAGCTATCCTACGCCCCCCGAGCGAATCGGTTTGAATGTCATTGGAGAAATGAAAAAGCGGTATCCACAGCACAAGATTGGTTTATCAGAACACACCGCCAACGTAGCCACGGGCATCGCCGCCGTGGCGTTGGGGGCAGAAGTTTTAGAGTTTCATACCGTCTTTGATCGCCGTATGTTTGGGCCCGATGCTTCTTCTTCGCTCACCATTGATGAGGTTGCCGAGTTGGTGAAGTCCATTCGTTTTTTGGAAAAAGCCATGCAGCACCCAATTAATAAAAACGACCTGAGTCCCTACGCTGATTTGAAGAAGATTTTTGAAAAAACCCTAGCCGTCAATAAAGATTTACCCGCAGGGCACTTGCTGACATTCGAAGATTTGGAAGCCAAAAAACCTGCCCAACAAGGTATTTCCGCAAAAGCATTTAGAACCGTGATTGGAAAAAAATTGACGGTAGCGAAGTCGAAGTATGAGTTCTTGAGATCAGATGATATCTTTTGAAATTTGATTGTTACGTCTGCCTGACAGTAGGGAGGTGTCGTCCCTCTGGGACTTTGACGGGATCAGCTTTACGATTTTATAGCTACCGATGTGTTGTCCCTCTGGGACTTTTTAGCTCACCGACATTTTGAGATAAGCTAAAGAGCACCAGAGGTGCGACATATGGGTAGTAGAAAATAGTAATTCATTTACAAGTTTTCAGAGTCCCAGAGGGACGACACCTCCCTACTGTCAGGCAACTCTAACAATCAAATTACATAAGTAATAATCAAATTAAAAATTGCCAGTAATCAATAATTCATAATTCTTAATCCTTAATTCTACATTCTTAATTCATAATCCCCCGAGGTTTCGGGGCAGGCATAATCCTTCTCAATGGCAAAAAGAAAAATTTGTGTAGTCGTTACGGCGCGGCCGAGTTACAGCAGAATCAAGTCGGCGATTCAAGCGATTCAGAATCATCCCGAATTGGAGCTCTCTCTGGTGGTGGCTGCGTCTGCCCTGTTGAACAAGTATGGTACGGCGGTCAAGTACATCGAGGAAGATGGGTTTGAGGTAGCGGCTAGAGTGTTCAATGTGTTGGAAGGAGGGACACTTGCGGCGCAGGCCAAAACCACGGGGCTGGGGATCATTGAGTTGGCCAATGTTTTTGAGCAGCTTAATCCCGATGCTGTAGTCACCGTGGCAGATCGGTTCGAAACGATGTCCACCGCTATTGCGGCTGCTTATTTAAATATTCCCCTAGTCCACGTACAAGGAGGTGAAGTGACTGGCAATATTGACGAAAAAGTAAGGCATGCCATCACCAAGTTGGCGGATGTCCATTTTGTTGCTTCGCTGCAAGCCAAAGAGCGGGTCGTTAAAATGGGCGAAAAACCAGAGACCGTTTTTCGTACGGGCTGTCCTTCCATTGACTTAGCCTTGGACGTAGCAGCAGTAGATGAGTTGGATTTTAATCCCTACGAGCGGTACGGTGGGGTAGGCGAGCGACCTGAGTACGCCGATGGCTACCTCGTAGTGATGCAGCATCCCGTGACTACTGAATACGAGCGGGCAAAACAGCAAGCCCTCCAAACGTTAAGTGTCATCAATCAATTAAAAATTCCAACTTACTGGTTTTGGCCCAACGTGGATGCTGGTTCGGATGGTACCTCCAATGCGATTCGATCCTTTCGGGAGCACCAGGTGATGAGCCACGTTCATTTTTTTAAAAATATGAAACCACGAGATTTTTTAGTGCTGTTGAGAAATTGTAAATGTCTTGTTGGAAACTCCAGCGTTGGTATTCGAGAGTGTGCTTACCTCGGCGTTCCCGTCGTAAATATTGGCACTAGACAAAGCGGTCGGGAGAGAGGAAAAAATGTACTAGATACCACGTACGACACTTCGGCGATTCAAGCAGCGATTTTATCACAAATGAAAAATGGAAGATACGCCCCCGACTATACCTACGGCAGCGGCAACGCTGGCAACGCCATTGCGGCACTCCTTTCGGAGATTCCGCTGACCTTTAGTAAGATTTTAAATTATTGAAAAATACCAAGCGTCAATGCACCACAACCCACAAATGCGAATACTCGGACTCATTCCCGCTAGGGGTGGCTCTAAGGGTATTTTACGAAAAAATATCAAACGCCTACACGGTAAGGAGTTGATTCGATATTCCATTGAGGCGGGATTGCGTTGTGGATTTTTGGATACGGTTTTAGTTTCTACCGACGATGAGGAGATTGCTGCGGTGAGTCGTCGGGCGGGAGCAGAAGTCCCTTTTTTAAGACCCGCAGCCCTGGCGAGTGATGCTTCACCTACGATAGATACGGTCATCCACGCCTTAAGATTTATGGAGGAACGACAAGATTATTTTGATGCAATTTGTTTGCTACAACCTACCGTTCCCTTTCGGGATCAGACTGATCTGGATCACGCTATCCAACATTTTATGACCTCGGATGCCGATAGCTTGATCTCCGTACGGGAAGTGCCCCACGTTTATAATCCTTACTGGGTATATGAGCAAGATAATGAGAGCGGATTTTTAAAATTGGCTAAAGCAATGAAATCCGTAATTCCTCGGCGGCAGGATTTACCAACAACCTATCACCGGGACGGTTCCGTATATTTAGTAAAAAAAGAAATTGTCCTGACCAACCGATCCCTTTACGGCAACAAGATCACCCACTACGTGATGCAGCATTCGCCGAATATCAACATTGACACCACCGACGATTGGAACAAGGCAGAAAAATACGCCAGCGAAAATTTTGAATCAGCAAATGAGTAAAGAAAAAATCAAGACGGATGTGTGCTACGTGATCTCACATGGCTTCGCTGCGAGGATGTTGTTACAGACTGGCTTGCTGAGTCGGCTGACCACCCACGGAAAAAGCGTAGCCATCATCACGCCCGACGTCAACGATAAAAATTTTGAGGAGTTGCGATCTAATCCGTTGGTAAAAATATACGATCCCAACATCACGCAAACCATCTGGGACGATGACTACGATGTGAAGCGCAGGTACTACATGGAAGATATTAGGAGTAATCCCGTTTTTTGGGAAAAGCACGTCCACAGTATTTGGTACACCAAGTCCAAGCATCCTTGGAAGCGTATCCGTCCATTTATTTATTATCCGATTCATCGGCTGATAAAATATTTTCCGAGCATTCGGGAAAATTTTAAAAAAAACGAAGATCGCTACCTGTTTTCCAAAAAAGCAAAAGCATTGTTACAAACTATCAATCCTGCGGTGGTCGTCTCTACGTATCCTATTAATTTTTTGGAAGCCAAATTTTTATTTGCTGCTAAAAAAGAAAAAATCTCTACGCTGATACATCTACTGAGTTGGGATAACATCACTAGCAAAGGTATTTTTCCCGTCATCCCTGATCGTTTTATTTTGTGGGGAAAAATAATGTACGAGGAGATCAAGGAGTACTACGGCACGGCAGATGACAAGCTACATATTTGCGGTGTTCCACATTTTGATACACACATTCAAGTAAAACAAAATCCCAACTACGAAGCGTTAATTCGGAGATTGGGCTTACATCCCGACCTACCTTATATTTTTGTAGCTATGAGTGCCCCCCGCTTTGCGCCCTACGAAATAGAGATTGTGGAGTGGCTGGCTAAGGCGATTAATAAAAATACCTTTGGGGAAAAAATGCAACTCATCGTCCGACCGCATCCCCAAAATGTACAAGGCAGCCTAGCCGATAAAAAGTGGATTGGAAGATTGAAAAACCTAAACGGCAAAAGGGTAGCGGTAGATTTTCCCAAACTCATCCAAAGTAAGGTACGGTGGAGTATGCAAAAATCGGATATGAATAATTTGTCCAACTTACTGGCGGGCTGTAGTGTTTGCCTTAATTCGGGATCAACGGTATCCATTGATGCTTTGATGATGGATAAGCCCGTTATCATCACTTCCTTTGATGGTGACAGGCAATTGTACTACTGGAAATCCGTGCGGCGATTAATGGATTATTTTCACCTAAAAAAATTCGTAGCACTCGGTGGCGCCAAGGTGGTGACCTCCTACGATACCCTGACCAAAGAAATTTTACGGTACTTAGCCACGCCCGATTACGATCTCGCACGGAGAAAAAATGCTTTGGAAATGGAATGTTATAAAAATGATGGAGAATCTACGGAGAGAGTTGTAAAAGCAATGTTACACATTTTGGAAGAAATAGAATTAGCATATGCAGTATCCTAGCAGCATTCAGTTGGATTTGGATAAAGTGATCGTAACTCTCTTTTGTTGCTATGCGCTTTCTATGCCCTTCGAGTTGATTCTGGAAATTCTCTACGGCGTTGATACTATTTTCAAGCCTTTTCGAATTTGTTCCATCGCCATCATTGGCGTATTCGTTATCAAGGTGATTACGCAAGGGCTTTACGTAGATCAGCGGGATCGGGTGGACTGGTGGTTGTACGGGGTTTTTATCTACGGCGGTATCATTTCTTGTTTTAAAATCATTACGGGCGTGTTCAATATGAAATTGTTCATCAATGATGCTTTTCAGTTCAGTTTGCACGTCGCTACTTTTTTTGTGTACAAGTCCGTTCCCATTTCGAAGGAGCAGGCTTTTCGCATCTTCCGTTGGTTTATCATTGGTGTTTTTATCAACGCCATTTATATCACCTATTTATTTATTGGGATTAAAAGTGGGCGAGAGGCGGGCTTCACGGACAATCCTAATTACGCTGCCTTCGGGCTAGTTGCCGCATCGGTTTATCTGATTTTACAACTTAACTTCCCGCAAAAAAGTATGATCCGATTTTGGAAAATCCTGCTCATTCTTTTTTTGCTCTACACCTTTGGCATCGAAGCCAGTCGTACTGGTTTTTTGATGTTAGTGATTGCAGGCTTTCTAATTTTTTTATTTATTGATTGGGCAGGAAAAATAAAATTAGTATCCGTAGTTGTATTGTTATCCTTCGTATTGTTGTCTCGCCAATCTACCAACTTGGCCTTCGATGGCCCGTTGGTACTGCTAGAACGAATCAGTACTAAAATCGAAAGTGGGGAGACAGACGTTCGATTTGTGGTGTGGCGGGGTGTTTTTAGAGTGCTAGAATCCGAAGGCTACGAAGGATTAGGCATTGGGCAATTCAAGGCTAATTTTCCTCGGTATTTTTCGGAAGAATCCGATCCACTCATTTTAGCCATGACACAGTACGGTTATTTTTTGTCCACCCACAATGATTATCTGGCCATCATTACCGATTACGGATTGCCGAGTTTGATTTTTTACTTCGTGTTTCTCGGCGTGACTTTTCTTAGATTACTCCGCCAAACCAATTACCACCGAGCGGATCGAGCGACAGATTTTTTGACGCAGTTCTGCTTTATCCTTTTTACTTGTATCATCTTTTACGGCCTGACCGCCGAAAATTTTCAACATCAACTCTACTGGTTTTTATTGATGTTCACAACCAAGCATTATCACAATTTTCATATTTCCAAAAAATATTAAACGTATGAGTCTAATTGCAAAACTAGCAAGATTAAAAAGAAAAATCATCAAGACACCACCGATCAAAGATAAGCGGCTACCTACTTATTGGCTTCATCAGCTACTGATAGGCAGAACCGCTTTCGTCTGTCAGATAGGATCCAACGATGGAAAAACGGGCGATCCGTTGTACGATTTATTGCAGAAAAATAAAGAGTGGAAAGCCCTGTTCGTAGAGCCAGTGCCTTACTTATTTGACAAACTCAAAATCAACTACGGCACCAACCACCGATTCACCTTCGAAAACGTGGCTATCAACAACGGCGACAAATTGACTTTCTACTGGGTGGATCCACAGGCCAAAAAAGCGATAGAAAATCTACCGCCTTGGTACGATCAGCTAGGGTCTTTTGATAAGCAACACATCCTCAACCACCTTGACGGAAAACTGGCTCCTTTCATCCTGTCGGAAGAGTTGGAGTGTATCACGCTGCCTCATCTTTTGGAGCGAAATCAAATTGCTCGGGTGGACATTTTACACATTGATACCGAAGGATACGATTGGAACATTCTTTCCCAGTTTGATTTTAAAAAGTACGCTACGCAGTTTATTCTTTTTGAAAAAAGACACCTCTCCACGGAGGAAGTACGCTTGGCCAATGATTATTTAAAATCCCAGTTTCAGCTATTCGATTTGGGGATGGATATGTTGGCAGTCAGTAAAAGCATCGGAGATAGTAAGCTGACTGAGATGGAGCGTAAGATGAAATTTTTTGATGTTGCAGCACTATCACAATAAAAATGAAGACGGGATATCTATACATAGCAACGGGAGAAAAATACATCAACGAGGCATTACGATCTTTGCGTAGCTTAAAGCAAGTAGTGCCCCACGCACACGCCACGCTCATCACTAATGAGGAAGTGACGGTGACAGCTTTTGACGCTGTGCAAGTCGTGGCGTTCGAATCTTCCGCCAGCGAGGACTGGAAACAGGGTATCCTGTACAAGGTGCTAGGGTTGCAGGCTTCTCCCTACCAAAAAACTTTTTTTGTGGATACGGATACTTATTTCACGAGTAGTTGTCATCATCTGTTTGATTTGGTGGAGTATTACGATTTGTTGATCTGTCAAGATCAAGCTCGAAATCCTAAAGTCGTAGTGAATGACGCTACCGTAGAAGGATACGAGGCCTTCAATACTGGCGTCATGGTGTACCAAAACAATGCTACCATCAAGGCACTCTTCAAAAAATGGTTGGAGGTCTATAAAGAAAAATTTAAAATATATCCGCACGATCAGCCACCCCTGATGGAAGCCCTACTCTACGTCAATGCTAAAATATATGCCTTGCCGCTCGAATATAATTTTCGGTTTGGATTTTATGGCTACCTGCGGGACGAGGTAAAAATCATTCACGGCAGACCGCAAAGTTTTAAAACGTACGCCCAAGCTATCAATCGAGCACCCATTGCTCGGGTGTGGCTCGCCGATACGCAAAAGATATATTTTCCCCAGATGAATCTGGCTACCCGATTTTTTAAAAAAATAAAAAAGGTGTTCGGTCTTGGCTAAGAGATTTTTTAATAATAGCAATAGCAATAGCAATAAAAATAACAACTAGGGTATGGAGAAAAAATGGTACAGTAATTTTCAGTCTAAATTGTTGAAACTGAACGAAGTCAGAAAAAATAAAACTATCGTTTTTATGATCTGCACCATGCGGTCGGGTTCCACGCTACTGAAGTCTTTACTGGCCAATGCACCCGATACTTCCCATTTGCCAGAGATTGATTTTCAAAAATATAACAATGCTAATGCGTGGAAAATCAATGCGCTCAGTACAGCCAAAATTATCATCCTCAAAAAACCCGCCTCCTACCACGATTCTACTTATCCCCGTATTCCCGCTGTGAAAAATTCAAAGAAAATTGTGCTGGTCCGAGACGTTTACGATACGGTCATTTCCCTACAAAAAATGAATAAGGCGATCTCCTCTAAATACGATGAGGCGTGGTCGTTGGATCAATTGGTACACGATTATTGGGTGAAAACCTACGAGGGAATATTGGATCGGTTGCCACTTACTGACCAAGATTTTAGGATGATAAAATACGAAGACCTGCTCCAAAATCCGGTCCGCCATACCCAAGCACTTTTCGAATTTATTGGTTCTGCGCAGCGCGAGGGTGTAGCTAGTTATCTGCCGCCTAAGACATTCAACTGGGAATGGGGAAAGGACGACGGCGGTGAAAAAATACAATCCTTGCAAGTGCAGTACAAACCCAAGGAGAAAAATAACAAAACACTTACAAAAATCATTCAAGACTCCGAGCAAGTCCAACGCATCAGAAAACGGCTTGGCTACCAAAACTCGTAACCTATGCAAATACCCCAAAAAATATGGTTCCTCTGGTTGCAGGGATTTGACGATATGCCGCATTTGGTTCGAAAATGTTGGACTTCGTGGTTGACTCATCATCCAGATTGGGAGATTATTTTTCTGGATAAAAACAATCTCTACGACTACGTGAATATCAAAACTATCTTGGAGGATCGGAGTACCATAATTTATGCTGCGTCTCAATCCGATATTATTCGCATCAATTTATTAAGGCGGTACGGTGGTGTTTGGGTGGATGCTACGTGTTTTTGTCAGCGACCTTTGGAGAGTTGGTTGCCCGATTATTTGGCGGCAGGATTTTTTGCATTTCACCGACCAGGCTATGATCGGATGCTATCGAGTTGGTTTCTGGCGGCTACGGCGGATAATTTATTGGTCGAAGCCTACTGCGCTACTGTCAACGAATTTTGGAAAAACAACCAGCACGCCAAAATGTGGCAAGACCGTCCGTGGATTTATCGGTTGTTATTAAAATTTAAAATTCATGGCTATCTCAAAAAAAATCCGACATTGTGGTTTCATCCGTTGATGCTCAAAGGATTGAAAATATACCCTTACTTCTGGTTTTTTTATTTATTTGAAAAAATCTACCACGAGAATCCAACGGTAAAAAAACTCTGGGATATGGTGCCTAAGTACTCTGCAGATATTCCTCACAAACTACAACACCACGGAATATTGCAACCACTATCGGCATCGCTCCAACAAGACATAGATCAGCGGGTAGATCCATTGTACAAACTTACGTATAAGTACGATGCCTCCAAGTTGACTTCGGAGACTACCTTGGATTATTTGCTGAATACGATTTGAGTAGTGAACTAGCAACGCTCAATTTTGAGATGTACTAGAGGAAAGGTTTGTAACAATTCATTTGCACGAATGGATTTCAAGTTGAAAATTGCTAGTAGTAATCTAAATGAAATACTTTTCACGTATATAAAATAAAGATTAGAAATCAATAAAATGACCAAGATTAAGAATAGTAAAAAGTTATTGGTGACGGGGTCTTCTGGATTGATCGGATCAGAAGTGGTTCGCTATTTCGATCAGTTGGGATGGGAAGTCTTTGGGATTGATAACAATATGCGCGCAGATTTTTTTGGGAAAAAAGGAGATACGCGGTGGGTACAAAAAAAGCTCATGGAGGACTGTCCAAATTTCCAACACATAGAATTAGATATCCGAAATCGGGCGGGGGTACTGGCGTTGTTCGAATCATTAAAACCTGACTACATCTGCCACACCGCTGCGCAGCCTTCCCACGATTTGGCGGCTTCCAGAACTTTTGACGACTTCGATGTTAATGCGGGCGGTACGCTTAATCTGCTGGAAGCTACCCGCCGATACTGTCCTACCGCCCCCTTTGCGCACCTGAGCACCAATAAGGTTTACGGTGATGGTCCAAATCAACTGAGCCTAGTAGAAAAAAACAGCCGATGGGATTTTGCCGACGAACAATATATTAATGGTATCAACGAAAAATTTCCCATTGACCAATGTAAGCATTCTCTCTTCGGGGCTTCCAAAGTAGCTGCCGATATTCTTGTGCAGGAGTACGGGCGATACTTCGATATGCCTACCTGCGCGCTACGGGGTGGATGCCTTACGGGGCCTAATCATTCGGGGGTGGAATTGCACGGTTTCTTGAGTTATTTGATTCGGGTGAATATGACGGAGGGCGAATATACCATCTTTGGTTATCAGGGTAAGCAGGTGAGAGACAACATTCATTCCTACGACGTAGCGAGATTTATTGATGCTTTTTTCGCTGCGCCACGGGTAGGGGAGGTGTACAATATTGGTGGCGGTAGAGACAACTCTACCTCGATCTTGGAGGCCTTCGAACGCATCGAAAATATCAGCGGCAAACCCATGCGCTACCAATACAGCGAGGAAAATCGAATCGGAGATCACATCTGTTACATTTCTGATTTGTCCAAAATGAAATCCCACTATCCTAACTGGGACATCACCAAATCCTTGCAAACGGTATTCGAAGAGATTGCGGAAAGTTGGGACAAAAGATTGGTATCCCCATGAAGATATTATTAGTCAGTTGGAGTACCCTGCCGAATAAAGGTGGTTCGAGTATCATCGTCGAGAACTTAGCCAAAAATTTTAGTGCCGACGAAATGATCGTTCTCGGCAGTCGAACGTGGTGGCAGGATACCCACGTAGAAAGACCTCCGGGGATAGCCAAGTTTGTTTACTTCTTTAGTGAGTTGTATTTTTTCGGGCGGGGCTATCGCTACTTTATTTGGTTTCGAAAATGGCGGTTTCGACCACTCATCCAACGGATCAAAAATATCATTCAAACCGAAAATATCACCCACGTCATCGGTGTTTATCCCAATCCATTTTACTGTCACGCCGCCTGCATCGCTGCCAAGGAATTGGGCGTACCTTTTAGCTCTTACTTTCATAATACTTATGTGGAAAATGTAGCGATCACCGATCCGCAAGCGCCAGCCATTCAGGCGGAGATTTTTGCGCAATCGGAATTTGTATTTGTGATGAGCAAGGGGATGCAAAAATTTTATGAGGAAAAATATCAGCTCAAAAAGTTCATTCCGCTGGTGCACACCTTTGATGAATTTCCGAGTACGAGTAGCCTGACGGGCATCCCCGGTGAGGATAAGTCAAAGTATAAATTAGTAGCCATCGGAAATTTTAATGAATCCAATTTAGATGCTACCCGAAGGTTCATTGAAGCTATCAAGTCCGATCCTCGTTACCAATTGAGTTTGTTCACCCACGTCCCGAAAGTATTATTAAAAAACAGGGGTATTGACGTAGAAGTCATTGATTATCAGGGCTTTGTAAGCCCCGACGAGGTACACGAGCGACTACAAAATTACGATATTTGTGTACTGACACACGGATTTACGGGCGGATACGGAGCGGTAGAATACCAAACTATTTTTCCTACGCGGACGATTCCTTTTCTCCTTTCGGGAAAACCCATATTGGCACATTCGCCCGATGGATCTTTTTTAAATGATTTTATATTGGAAAATAAATGCGCGGTTTTGGTTGCCGAAAAAAGTACTGATGCTATCTTGGCAGGACTAGAAAAAATAACCAAGCGTGCGTCCTACCAAAAGGAATTGGTAGCAGCTAGTCAAAAAACCGCAGCGCAATTTTATGGTAAAAAAGTAGTCGCCAAATTGAAAAATACGTTAAGTCAATCAGTCAATAGTAAGGTATGAGATTGATATACAAAAGTTGGTTTTATAAAGTTTTAGCAGTTTGTAGATACATTGTTGTGAAGATTTATTATCGAGGTAAATTTAGCTGTCCTAGCTTATCCATGATTGGTCGGAATTGTGGGATTCATATCTTTGCACAGGGAAAAATAATATGCAAAGAAAGAATCATCGTGGACGATCACGTCATGCTTTACGCCAAGGGGGTACTAAAAATCGGGAAGCGGTTTGGCATCAATCAGTTTTCGAGAATCGTCGCCCATGATCGCATTGAGATTGGCGATCACGTCACCATCGGGCAAATGGTTAGCATCCTCGACCACGATCACAAGTACGAAAAAATAGCGGGCCGACTCACCCTAGATGGCTATACCACCAGCCCCATAAAAATAGGAAACCACATTTGGATTGGCGACAAGTGTACGATCCTCAAAGGAGTAACCATCGGCGATAACGTAGTCATGGGGGCGAATACCTTGGTGCACAAAGACGTGCCCTCCAACGTGGTGATTGGGGGTAGCCCGTTTAAAATTTTAAAAGAAATATGATTGGGGAGGAGCGAAGCGAAATGGTCTCTATTCCCACTTCTCTTTTCTCAAAACTTTTTTCACCAACACCAAACACTATGTGTGGAATTGCAGGAATTATGGATTGGAAAAATACATTACCCTCGGAAGAACGCCAAGGGATTGTCCAAGCTATGAGCGAAGCAATCCTACACCGTGGGCCCGACTCGGCGGGTTTTTTTTCCCATCATCAGGCTACGCTCGCTATGCGGCGGTTGTCCATAATTGATGAGCAAGGTGGTGATCAACCCATCTTTAATGAAACCCGTGATGTCTGTATTTTTTTCAACGGGGAGCTTTATAATTTTCAATCCTTAAAAAAAGTATTATTAAGTCAGGGGCATCAATTTGCTACCAACACCGATACGGAGGTCTTAGTCCATCTGTACGAAGAGCACGGAAAAGCAATGTTACCAAAGCTGAAGGGAATGTTTGCTTTTTGCATTTATGATTTAAAAAAAAATCAATTGCTACTAGCGCGGGATCGGTTTGGGGAAAAACCGTTGTATTATCATTTTCAAAATGGAGTATTTTCGTTTGCTAGTGAAATCAATGCGCTATTAAAAAATCAATACATTCCACGCCAACTGAACCAATCGGCGCTGCCCTACTATTTCAGAACGTCGCTTGTCCCCGAGCCAATTACTTTGTTGAAAAATATAAAAAGCCTACCAGCGGGACATACTCTTTTGGTGACTTCGGCGGGCATTCAGGAGGAGGTTTATTTTCAACCGAGCTACCAAAAAAAGATCATCCTAAATTCGGAAGAAGAAGCGATGGAGTACATCTCGCCCATCCTTCACCGAGCGGTCCAAAGACAAATGGTGAGTGATGTGCCGATTGGCGCATTTCTTTCGGGAGGGATTGATTCGAGTTCCGTAGTAGCATTGTTACAAAAGCATAGCCATCAACGTATCAAAACTTTTAACGTCCGATTCGAAGATCAAGCCTACGACGAAAGTGCAATTGCTAAAGAGGTAGCAGCACATTGTGGTACCGATCATCACGAAATATTTATCCCCAACGTAGATTTTGAGCCATCCATTTTTTGGAAAATTGTAGATCACGTCGGTTTACCTTTTCGGGATTCTTCTGCAATTCCTGCTTATTTTGTCTCCAAGGCGATTGCTCAACACGTCAAGGTAGCTTTGTCGGGTGATGGTGGAGATGAACTATTTGGCGGGTACGATTTATTTCAATGGTACTTAAAAATGCTGAACCTCAAGCGAGTACCCAAGCCAATTCTGTCACTCGCCAATCAAGCGTTAGTAGCAGCTCAACGTACTCCTGGATTTAAAAATTTATCTTCGGTCAGAAAAATAAAAAGAGGGGTACATACTTCGATGGCTGATCTCCTAGAAATGCCCATTGCGCTCAACGAAATGTTTTCCGCTGCGCAAGTTGATCATCTTGTGAAGCCTACGGTTTCATCAAGTGATGATCTTTATCCTTTGTTAAAAAAATATCCGCCCGAATTTCACAGTTGGTCGCCCCTACGAAAGATCATGTACTATCGTTTGATCCATACTTTGCCTGCTAACATGCTGATCAAAGTAGATCGGATGAGTATGGCGAACTCGCTCGAAGTACGCGCTCCTTTTTTGGATGCAGATTTATTTGACGCTTCCGTACAAATCCCTGATAATCTGTTAGTTAGAGGAAGTCAAGGGAAATATTTACTGAGAAAAATTATGCGTCCTTTTTTACCTAAATCCGTATTTGAACATCCTAAAATGGGATTTAACATTCCGCTTTATCGGTATCAAAATAAAGCCTTTAAGCAGCTTGCGCAGCAGTTACTCTTTGACGAGAACCCCATGCCCCACTTGATCAAAAAATCAACGCTAACTGAGATTTACCAAAAAGGAATTGCCCTAAAGCGAGACAACGCCAAAGAAAGCGTATTCCAAACTTCTCATCAATTGTGGATGATGATGATGCTTTTTGGGTGGATCAAAAGATTTCAAATCCAAAACTAAAAGACGATCAAACAAGATATTCACATATTGCTCATCGGTCCAGTTACCAACACCAACGCCAATCTCGTAGGGGGTGCGACTATATCTTTTGGTTACCTGATTGACTATCTGAAAAATGAAAAAGAGTCTTTTACGCTGGTCAATACCCAACGTTTTCCAAAGGGAAAAAAAAGGACTTTGAATCCATTTTACGTTTTTGTAAAAGTCTTGTTATCCGTTGCTAAGGCCGATGTGATTTTTTTAAATTGTAGTGACAAGGGGATTAAATATTTATCGCCGTTGCTATTTTATATTGCCAAAATTTTTAATTTGAAATACGTGGTTAGACCCTTCGGTGGAGATTTTAAAGATTACACGGATCGGTGGGGAAGTACGCAAAAAACGATCTTGGCGCGTACTACACTAAAGGCAGATTTACTTTTTTTACAAACTAAAAAACTGATAGCCGCTTTTGATGATGGGAAAATTAACCTCCGCCAATTGCCTACTTCAAGGGATACACCTACTACGAGCCGAGAAAATAGAATATACGATAGACGATTCGTTTATCTTGGATTTGTGAATCACTCCAAAGGAGTTGATCACCTCTTAGAAGCTGCGAAATTTTTGGGGGACACTTACCAAATTCACATTTACGGTCCCATTCGGGAAAACTACGAAGCGTCGCAGGCGAAGCAGTTCGAAGAGCAGTTCAGAGAGCAGCGGGGGATTTATCAAGGTGTTTTACCTAAGGCAAAAGTAATGGAGACTTTACGTGAATACGATGTTTTGGTGTTGCCTACTTTCTACCAAGGGGAAGGCTATCCCGGCGTTATCATTGAGGCTTACAGTTTGGGACTACCCGTGATCACTACCCAATGGAAGGCTATTCCAGAAATAGTGGAAGACCAAAAAACGGGGCTGCTGATCGAACCCCGCTCTACCGAGGCGTTGATTGCCGCCATGCAATTTTTTAATCCGGAAAACTATCCTGCGTTTTCAGCTAACGCAAAAAGATACTTCGAGAAAACATTTAGTACCCGACAAGTATCAGGCAATGCCATAGCGGCAATCAAAGCACTTTTTTGAATTTTTTTTAAAAGTAAAATATGCAACATGTATTAGTGACTGGTGGTGCAGGCTTCATTGGGAGTTCATTGAGCGACCAACTGATTGCGGATAACTACCGTGTGACTGTGATTGATAATTTTGATGCTTTTTATGATCGGTCGGTCAAGGAGCAAAATATTGCGGCTTTGCTGAATCATCCTCATTTCAATTTCTTGGAGTTGGACATTAATGACTTGCCGCAACTTAGCACACACTTAACGGAGGCGTACGATGTGATTGTACACGTAGCGGCCAAGGCCGGCGTTCATGCTTCGATCAAAACCCCCGTGGCGTGTCAGCAAGCGAACGTGATGGGCACGCAAAATATGTTAGAAATAGCCAAGGCCAAACAAGTAAAGCAATTTGTTTTCGCCTCTTCGAGTAGTGTGTACGGGGTCAATCCGAATGTTCCTTGGCGGGAGTCCGATCAGAACATGATGCCGATCAGTCCCTACGCAAGCA
The DNA here is from genome assembly GCA_039027925.1 of Bacteroidota bacterium. Taxonomy (GTDB): domain Bacteria; phylum Bacteroidota; class Bacteroidia; order Chitinophagales; family Saprospiraceae; genus CAJQQY01. The sequence continues at coordinate 2,753 of JBCCJE010000004.1, read as the reverse complement.
GTAAACTTTCTTGCGAATTGTTGGGGCACGTGTACGCTCACCTGTACGGTATTCGATTTATTGCGCTCCGTTTTTTCACCGTTTATGGGCCACGACAAAGGCCTGATCTGGCGATTCATAAATTTGCTAAAATGATTCTCAACGAGGTGCCGATCACGATGTACGGCGATGGGAGTTCGCGGAGAGACTACACTTACATTGACGATATTTTAAAAGGCGTAAGAGCAGCTATGGATTATCAGGCTTCTGACTTTGAGATCATCAACCTCGGCAATCACAGAACTGTTTCACTACGCGAAATGATTAGTACAATTGAGGAAGTTTTTGAAAAGAAAGCCATCATCCAACAGCTACCTACGCAGCCGGGAGATGTTCCTCAAACCTATGCAGATATTTCGAAAGCACAACGCCTGCTAGACTATCATCCGCAGACGTCTTTTTTGGAGGGGATTCGGCGGTTTAAGATTTGGATGGACAAAGAGGGAATGAATAATTGATAGTTAATAGTGAATAATTGTGCTCCCACGTATCTGATACCCCAAAGGTATCTGATACGCAAAACGGATTTGAACTACTACCCTTTTTGCATCAAGGTTTTTTGAGATTTAGTTAAACGTACATGCTGCTACTTGAAAGCTGGGGACTAGATACGGAACTCAGGCTAAAAAAAAGGCGCAAAAAATCGCCAAGTTTATCTGGATAGTTGACATTTTGTGGGGTAAAAAATTACGGGGTAACGGGAAGTTACTCCGTAATAGGCTCTTTTCCCCGTAACTTACCGTTACGGGGAAAATTAAATGTCACAAAAGTAAATTATGAACCTTATCAAGCTACATCGGATCAGTCATTTTTTTTATCGAAAAAAAATTCCAGTACTGCCTCGGATTTTTCGCTTTATTATTTTTTTGCTGTACAACAGCGATATTCCGAGTAGTGTTTCGATTGGAAAAAATACGCTATTTGGACACTCAGGCATCGGCGTAGTCATTCATCAAGATGCCATCATCGGAGATGATTGTGTCATCGGGCAAGGCATCACGATAGGAGGCAGATCCAAAAATCCCGTAGTGCCCGTCATTGGCAATAAGGTGTATATTGCAGCGGGGGCTAGGGTGCTGGGACCAATAAAAATAGGAAATCACGTCATCATTGCCCCCAACGCCGTGGTCATCAAGGATGTCCCCGATCATTGTATCGTAGGTGGCATTCCCGCCAAAGTACTGAAAGAAAATATTGTGTTTGAAGATTTTGTTTAGGAATGAGGCCGCCCATGCAGTTACGTGAAATTTTAAAATATTATCACACTATTAAATATCTGAAATGGATTCAGGTGCGCTATCAGTTGTGGTACCGACTGCAAAAAATGATAGGATACACTCCAAAAATTCCAACTGCGCATCTCTCGGAAGTAGTCCAACTGCCAACGTTTCGTAGTACTCCGATTAAAAGTTACACCGCTTGGTTAGGCAATGGTCAATTTAAATTTTTAAATATTCAACACGAGTTTGGGGAAGTGATAAATTGGAATATGGATAGGCACGGAAAGCTGTGGACTTATAATCTTAATTATTTTGAATTTCTCCTACAAGAAAATATGTCAGCAGCCGAAGGAAGGGCACTCATCGCAGATTTTATAAAAAAAGAAAATGAGATTTTGGACGGTATGGAGTCTTTCCCAACCTCGCTGCGGATTATTTTTTGGGTAAAATTTTTATCCATCAATAAGATCAACAATAGCTTCATCAACGCTTCGCTGTACCGGCAAATGTACCGACTAAGTGCACAACCTGAATACCATTTGCTCGGCAATCACCTACTGGAAAATGGATTTGGACTGCTATTCGGAGGGGTTTATTTTGCTGATAAAAAAATTATTCGTCAGGCTATTAAAATTATAACACAACAATTACAAGAGCAAATTTTATCAGATGGTGCTCACTTCGAACTCAGTCCCATGTACCATCAGATCATGGTGTACCGTATTTTGGATAGCATCCATTTGTTACGCGCCAACCGAGATGTACCCGCCGAGCATCTATTAGTAAGGCTAGAAAACAAAGCAGCTTTGATGCTTGGTTGGATGAAGCAATTAACTATCAATGAGACCTCTATGCTTTGCCTTAATGATGCTACTGACGGAGTAGCACCAACTGCCCGTGACTTATTTCGCTACGCTAAATGGTTAGGAATAGATATTCGTCAAGTACCCCTCGGAGCATCGGGATACCGAAGATTTTCTAACGAAAAAATAGATGCCATCGTGGATGTGGGGCACGTCGGACCCGATTACATTCCGGGGCATGCGCACAGCGATACGTTTAATTTTGTCCTCTACTACGGCGGTCAACCTTTGATTGTGGATACTGGAATTTCGACTTACGAAAAGAATAAAAAGAGAACACTCGAACGATCCACTTCGGCGCATAATACCGTAAAGATAAATAGGACGGAGCAGTCCGAAATGTGGGGAGGATTCAGAGTAGGCCGACGTGCAAGGGTAACTGTGCTCGACGAAACGCCCGACACCATCACGGCGAGTCACGATGGTTATCAACATTTGGGATGTACGCACCGACGACGCTTTTCCATCCATCCGCAGCAATTTGAAATTAGAGATGTGATTGAGGGAAAAGGTACGGGGCAGGCTTATTTTCATTTTCATCCCGAGATAGTTATAACAAGAAACACACGAAGCGTGGCAGGAGCGTTTTGGGAAATGAAATTTGATGGTTGCGATGAGTTGATTGTAGAAT
>JBCCJE010000003.1:0-22197 GCA_039027925.1 Bacteroidota bacterium | reverse complement strand
TGCCTTTCTTTAGAATTGGTCTAATTTAAGATAGGTATTTCCATTCTGTTTTGTTTAACTATTTTATGATTAAGATTAAACATTGAATTTTTTTTCAAAAAATTAGGTGTTTTTTTCTAAAAAAAGATTAGAAAACGTTTTCTAAAAACATTTCTGTTGTTATATTTGGGAATCTCGAAATGTTTTAAACCAGAATTTTACCTCATTATTGAGAGACAAAATTTAATTAATAGTAACAAAAAAACTTCTTTTCATCATGGCAAATGTTTTATGGCTTCAAGGTGGTGCCTGTAGTGGCAACACCATGTCTTTTCTCAATGCTGAAGAACCTACCGTAGTAGAACTTATCGTTGATTTTGGAATTAATATTTTGTGGCATCCAACCATCGGGTTAGAAATTGGACATCAAGTAAGTGACTTGTTAAACGACTGTCTTTCGGGGAAAACCCAGTTAGACATTTTTGTTTTTGAAGGTTCAGTTGTCCAAGGTCCTAATGGAACCGGCAAAATGAATTATTTTGCAGATAGACCCATGCAAGACTGGATTAGAGAGCTATCCGAGGTTGCACAGTTTGTGGTAGCAGTAGGAGACTGTGCTACGTGGGGTGGAATTCCAGCGGTACCACCTAATCCTAGTGAGTCCACAGGATTCCAATTTCATAAAAAAGAAAAAGGAGGCTTCCTTGGAGCTGACTTTGTTTCTAAGGGAGGTTTGCCAGTTATTAATATTCCAGGTTGTCCTGCTCACCCTGATTGGATTACTCAAATTTTAGTAGCTATTTCCACAGGTCGTATTGGAGATGTTCTAATAGACGAATACCATCGTCCCAAAACTTTCTTTACTGATTTCGTTCAGACGGGGTGTCCCAATGCTATTTCCTTTGCTCAAAAAGTGGATGGGCATTTCGGAAAACGCGGAGGATGTTTATTCTACGAGGTAGGATGCCGGGGCCCCATGACCCGTGCAAGTTGTAATCGTATTCTTTGGAATCGCCACTCTAGTAAAACAAGAGTTAACCATCCATGCCTAGGATGTACCGAGCCTGGTTTTCCTCATAATGATTTGAAAAAAGGTAGTGTGTTCAAGACTATGAAGTATTTGGGCTTTTTACCAAAAGAAGTGCCTACTGGGACTAATAAACTAGTTTACTACAGTAGAGCAGGCTTTGAAAAAGTAATGGGCACTGTCGAAAATATTATGGGAGTGAATAAGGAACACTTCGAGACTTCAAAGTAATTAGTTATTGCCTATTCGTCAATTGATGAATGCCAGTGCAAAATTCTGTTGTGTTATCCTGTATTAAATCAATGTTGTAAAAAAAAATAAAAATGTCTTTAAAAGAATTAAATATATCTCCCGTTGGACGTGTCGAAGGAGACTTGGACGTAAAAGTTTATATGGAGAATGGTGTGGTTACAAGAGCACATACTCAGGCTGCTATGTTCAGAGGCTTTGAGAAAATCTTACAAGGTAAAGACCCACAATCGGGTTTGATTGTTACACCTCGTGCCTGCGGTATCTGCGGAGGATCACATCTATATTGTGCCTCTTCGGCATTAGATGTAGCATGGCAGACTACTCTTCCGCCCAATGCTCTTCTATTGAGGGCCATTGGTCAGGCCACAGAGACCATCCAAAGTATTCCACGTTGGTTCTACGCAATTTTTGCAACCGACATGGCTAACAAAAAATTTGCGAACAAACCATTGTATCAGGAAGTAGTAAAAAGATGGGCTGCTTACGTTGGCACTTCTTTTCAAACGGGGGTGACAGCGTCTGGTCGCCCAGTCGAGGTATATGCTATTTTTGGAGGACAATGGCCGCACTCCAGCTACATGGTACCTGGTGGGGTCATGTGTGCGCCTACACTTAAAGATATTACTCGTGCTCATGCCATTATGAATCAATTCCGTAATGATTGGTTGGAGCCCGTTTGGCTAGGATGCTCTATCGAAAGATATTTACAAATCAAATCTTGGGAGGATCTGATGGAGTGGTTGAATGAAAATGAATCTCATTATAATAGTGACTTAGGCCTACTACTTCGAGCGGGAATAGAATTTGGCCTAGATAAGTTTGGACAAGGGGTAGGTAAATTCTTGGCATGGGGTACATATTTGCATAAGGACTTGTATAATAAGCCAACTATTGATACCCGAAACGCAGCAACGATTAGTTCTGCTGGTTTTTGGGATGCAGGAAAATACTATCCAGCGGATCACATGCAAGTCCAGGAACATGTCAAACATGCTTGGTATATGAATCAAGCAGATGCTCTGCATCCATTTGATCAGCCAGCTCCAATGGCATCAACGGATTCAAGAACATTAGAAAATTCTGATTTCAATGGAAAATACAGTTGGGCTAAGGCTCCTCGGTTTAAAGGATTTGCGGCCGAAGCTGGTCCATTATCCCGCGTAATCATGAATGCTAACCCTGCTAATGCAGACCACCAGATTAAAGACCCGCTATTTGGTGATATTATGGAAAAAATGGGTCCATCAGTATTTACGAGAGTATTGGCTCGTGTGCACGAAGCACCTCGATTGTACAACATGATTAATGATTGGTTGGGTCAGGTAAGATTGGACGATGAGTTCTACATCAAGCCTACCGAAAGAGACGGAATTGGGTGGGGAGCAACAGAAGCTGCTAGAGGAGCTTTAGCTCATTGGATCAAAATTAAAGATGGCGTGATTGAGAATTATCAAATGATCACACCTACCACTTGGAATGTAGGTCCAAATGATAGTGAGGATAAAGCAGGTCCAATTGAGGCAGCACTTGAAGGAACAGAAATAGAAGACCCACACGACCCCGTAGAAGTAGGAATGGTTGCTCGTTCTTTTGACTCGTGTCTGGTATGTACCGTTCATGCACACGATAATAAGACGGGCAAAGAATTAGCAAAATTCAAATTATAAAATCAAATAATCTAATATGTCCAAGCCCGTCAACTTTGCTTGACGGGTTTCTTTTTTGAAATTTTTCACGCTACGTTCGCTACGTCAAATTAGATTTAAACTTTGCGATCCTAGCAAACTTTGCGTGAAAACAAATACAACGATAATGAATACTACCGCTGACAAGATGACAAAGAAAACAGCAGTTTTAGGTTTCGGAAATCCAGTTCGTGCCGACGATGGTGTTGGTATTTATGTAATTGATGAATTAAAAAAGCAATTAGGAGAGGTAGAGAATATTAGCATTTTTGATATGGGAACTTCTGCTTTTGAAGTGCTCTTTCAATTAAAAGGTCATGAGAAAATAATATTGGTAGATGCCGTTATCAATACGGGAGAACCCGTGGGAACAACTTACAAGTTACCCGCTTCCGAGGTGGAAGCAGAAATTGAGGATGACCCAATGGTTTTCTTGCATGGTTTAAAATGGAGTCAAGCCTTATCTTATGCCAGAAAAATGTTGGGAGACGAATATCCCGAAGACATTGAAGTATATCTGATTGCAATTGATAGTACAAGGTTCAATGTAGGGATGACAGCCGAAGCTGTCGCAGGCGGAGATAAGATTGTAGATATATTGTTAAGTGAATTGAAAAAATAAAGTCATGTTCATACCGCCACAAAAAATACAGCATCAATTAAAAGCAACTGCCCAAGCAGAAAGTAAGGTACGTTTGAAATCTTCTCATCTTTTAATCGCCGGCGAGGTCGCTCAGGAAATCTTTGGAAACGATAGGAATGCCAATGTAGTCTATTATTCTGAGCGAAGAACATTAATGATTGCTCCTACGAGTGACGATCTTTTCAAAAAATTGCACAAAGCAAAACAACACATGCTAAAAGATAGAAATGCTAAAGGAGATAAAGCTATCGCATTACATGAACTACTCATTGACCACGAAATAAATAGTACCGAGCGGGATTTAGAATTTGAGGCTCAAGCTGCCCTAAAGATTTTGAATGTGAAATTATGATTGTTGGTTATTGCGTTACTTGGTCATTAGTTTTTAGCGAAAACTTATTCGAGTACAGTAATTTCTTTGAGTCTAAAGCTTCTTTCATGTACATTTCTCCCAACGTTCCTTTCCACCGACCCGCAGATTTCTCTGGTAAATCTGTTGATCTAAAATTGTTACAAGAGGATAAGTGGTTAATGAATACGGAGGTCAAATATCATTTAATGGAGAAAAACGGACTGTGGCATTTGACTATGATTTATATCGCCACAGACAATCCCTTCAAATTTATTTGTAGAAAAATAGATACTTATAACTCCGAAAAAAAGGCGAAAACTTTTGCGAGTATTTTGCAGCGAGGCATCCGCAAGGATGCTAGAGGAACTTTAAAAACAAATCAAGATGCTTTTAATTTTTGCAACAACTGAACATCACTCCAAGATCAATGCAATGATTAATCGGGAAGAACGACTCCATGAGTTAGTTCAAGTTTTAGATATTTTGGAAAACCGTCCAGTTCCCGATGCACATTCTATATTGATAAAAAAAGGAGAAATTGCTTTTCCTTTGGATTGGAGGAATTTACAACCCCCGTTTTTATTACCCGAAGAGATTGAACTGAATGCAGCAAATCTTCTGGGAATTATTTTTTCCAAACTCAATAATTACGAAAAGTCATTTGAATACTTACAGCGTAGCAATCCATCTCTTTTCAAAGAACTAGATTTTATCAATCGGTTGCAACAAGGTATTCCCGTAAACCCCGAAGAGTTGATTTCCCAGTATTCGCCCTACGAAGAATACCGGCTAATGCACAATAATGCTATCCTCAGACATTATGCGGCTACGCCAGAAAATTTCGATTTGGACAAAACGATTTATTTCTACGAAGAAGCATTAAGAAGTGCTACCTCAGATGAACACCAAGCATTTACTGCCAAGCAGTTGGCGTTATTACTAATTGATTTACAGCAGCCCAGTAAAGCAGCCGAAGTCATTGAAAATGTAATGCAAAGCCAACTCACCAAAGAAGCCAACATGGAGCTGCGGCATACGCTATGTCAAATATGGTTGCAGCAGTTGACTGTTCCTTATGACCAAGAGTTGCTGAAAAAATTAAAATCTACCCTTTGGGAAGTTTTACAATCCTACGAAGCATCTGGAAGAAATATAGAAACAGGTCTGTTGCTCCTCGATGCTGCTCACATTGCCAACATCTCAGAGAGTTTTTCTGAATCATTAGGTTATGCTACCCGAGCTATTCGAATTTTTGAAGCAGAAAATTTGAGGGAGCTAGCAGGGAATGCGCACTATCGAAAAGGTACACTACTCTACACTTGGGCACAAAATGGAAACCCACAATTTTTCAAACCTGCCATCGAAAGCTACCAAGAGGCATTGAAAGTATTTACCAAAGAAATGACGCCCGGTGTTTTTGCAGATATTCATCATAATTTGGGCGTACTCTACACCGACATGCCTACCGACCATAAGAAAAAAAGTATCTGGGCAGGGATAGCGGTATCCTCATTCGATCAAGCACTAGCTTTTTATGCTAAGGAAAAATACCCGTATCAGTACGGAATGATTTGTAATAACTATGGAAATGCCTTTACCAAATTTCCCCAAGCAGTACTGACCGACAATCACGAAAAAGCATTGTTTTATTATCAAGAGGCACTTGATGTACGTACTTCAGCGTACCCTTACGAAAAAGCCATCACCCTATTGAATTTTCTGGAGGCAAGTTGGGATGTAGGCAATGATCCTGATAGCTTTAATGAAGAGCGTTATGAAGATATGATAGCCAAAGCCAATGAAGTAAAAACCCTAGTTGACAATGAGGAAATGCTCGCCGAAGCAGATAAGCATCTAAAATTATTAGAGAAATTGAAAGCAACTGTTACCTAAAGAAACTAGCACGCAGAGCGTATAATGCCCGCATAGAAAAAATTATAAAATCTCTGCGAGCTTTGCGCCCTTTGCGTAAAAACCCAAAAAACCTTCAGCGTAAAAAAAGTAAGACATGCACGAAATATCTTTAGTCAGAAATATTTTCAAAACCTTAGAGTCAGAGTTTTCAAAAGAAGAATTGGATACGATGACTGCTATTGATATGAAGATTGGTTTGTTATCCAACGTAGAGCCTATCCTAATGCAAAATGCCTACGAAGCAGTAACAACCGCTGAAGAAAAATATCAAGAGGTGAAATTGAACATAGAGCTAATCACCATAGAGGTTTATTGTGAGGATTGTCAACTGAACTCTACGATTGAAAATTATAAGTTTGCATGTTCAAGTTGCCATAAGCCAAACAATAATGTTGTCCAAGGAACGGAGTTATTAATTCATAGAGTGCACTTTGATTCGGAAGAAAAAGTAGCAGTCGAGTAATTCGATAACAATATCATTACATATTCTTTCAATGCTATCCAAATATGTTCTGCCCGTAGCAAGTCAAGTTTTGCCTTTAATTACTTTTTGAAAGATACTCAGCTCGCCTCGAAGAATTAGAAAATATTTTCTAAACCATTGAAATACTTTTCTAATTCAATTCTCCTTTTTATCTTGCTTATGTCTTGATCATTCATAGCAAAGTTTACTCAGTTGTTCAAAGAAATATTATGAACACTAAGTCCTTTGCATAAAAAAATATAGAAATGGAAAAAGTACAAAAATCAACCAAAGCAGCTCGTGGTACAGTTACTTGCGACAACACCACGAGGCACTTACTCAAAGCCAATGATTTCGTAGCTGAAAGTATTCGAAAAAAAATGGCTGAACAAAATACCCTACTTATCAATATTACTTCCTCGGCAGGAAGCGGAAAAACAACCCTTTTACAAGAAACAGCTAAGCGAATAGGAGACAAAGTGAGAATGAAGGTTCTGGTTGGAGATATCGAAACGGAAAGGGACGCCGACCGGATCAGAGAAACTGGAATCGACGCCTTGCAAATTGTCACGGGAGGAATCTGTCATCTGGAAGCCCAGATGGTTTGGCAAGCCATGGAAAATCTAGATTTGGAAGGAGTAGAATTATTAATAATTGAAAATGTTGGAAACCTAGTTTGCCCAGCATCCTTTGATCTAGGAGAAGATTATCGTGTGACACTCATCGCAACGACCGAAGGCGATGATAAACCCAAGAAATACCCTCGGATGTTTTTAACTAGCGAAATGATGCTCGTATCAAAGGTAGATTTATTGCAGTACTTACCTTTTTCCGTGGATGCAGTAGTAGCAGATGCCAGAGATGTCAATCCCGATATCAAAGTCCTAGAAATATCTAGTACTAAGGATGTAGGGATAGATGAGTGGTGTAGTTGGTTATTGGAAAAAGTAAAAGAAAAACAAGCTGCCCGAAAGGAGGCAACTGTCTAATGAATACGTGGCATATTCATATTCAAGGACAGGTCCAAGGCGTTGGATTTCGTCCATTTGTATATGGTCTTGCCAAAGAATACGAGATAAATGGATGGGTGAATAACACAGTCAATGGTGTTCATGTTGCTTTCAATGCTGACGAAAAGTTAGCTCAGCAATTTGAAAAAGAGTTAAAAAAGAGAGCACCAAGACTGAGTCGTATTACCACCATTGAGTTATCTCAAATCCAAGAAGAGTTCTTTGACAATTTTCAAATTATTCATAGTGATAGTAGTGGAGAGTCGAACCTACTCCTGACTCCAGATTTTGCAATATGTAGTGATTGTAAAGAAGAGTTGGTGGATCATAGCAATAGAAGACATCAGTATCCCTTCATTACTTGCACCAACTGTGGCCCCCGTTTTTCTATTGTTACAAAACTTCCGTACGATAGAGCGAATACCACTATGGACAACTTCAAAATGTGTCCAACGTGTCGTGCAGAGTATGAAGATTCATCCAATCGTCGCTATTATTCTCAAACCAACTCTTGTCCAAATTGTAAAATTCAGTTAACACTTTTTGATAAAAAAGGAGCACTTGACTTTGCTAAAGAGGAAGATATTTTAGATCAGATTGTTAAGTTTTGGCAAGCGGGTAAAGTAGTTGCTATTAAAGGAATCGGAGGCTATTTATTAACCTGTGATGCTTCGAATCGAAGTTCGATTCTTGAATTAAGAAAAAGAAAACATCGTCCAACAAAGCCACTCGCTGTAGTGATTCCTGATAATTACTTGCAGCAAGATGTTTTTATAACAAAACAAATACATAATGAAATCTCTCCAATTGTATTGCTAGATTTTGATTTATTTTCAAACAAAAAACTGATAATGGAAGCACTAGCCCCTGGCCTAAATCAGCTAGGTGCTATGTTACCATATACTCCATTGTACCAGTTACTTTTAAGAAAGTTTGATAATCCCGTCGTAGCTACGAGTGGAAATATTAGTAACTCCCCAATAATTTTTCAGGACAAAAAAGCATTGCAAGAACTCTTTCAAATTGCTGACTATGTGTTGATTAATAATCGAGACATTACTATCCCACAAGACGATAGTGTTATTCGGTTTTCTCCATTCAAAAAACAAAAAATAATTCTCCGCAGGTCAAGAGGGCTAGCACCTACTTACATTAATTCAAAGCTGAAATTACCACAACAAAATATCCTAGCAACAGGTGCAATGCTCAAGAGCACCTTTAGTTTGTTGAATAAACAAAACATTTACGTAAGTCAATACTTAGGTGATTTAGAACATTTTGATACCCAAGAAAATTTTAAACTTACCCTACAACATTTTTTAGATTTATTTCAAACCCAACCTGAGATCATTCTTTCAGATGCACATGAGCATTATCCATCTACGCAAATTGGACAAGAGCTATCTAGGAAATTTAATATTCCGATACAAAAGATTCAGCATCACATGGCCCACTTTGGTGCCATCCTCGGAGAGCATCATTTACTGCAATCGAACGAACCTATCTTAGGCGTTATTTGGGACGGAACTGGATTAGGTGACGATGGGCAAATCTGGGGCGGTGAATTTTTTAAGTATGAAAATTTCGATTTTCTCCGATGTTATCATTTTGACTACTTTGATTTCATCCTCGGAGATAAGATGCCTAAAGAACCAAGGGTTTCCGCACTTTCAGCCTGCTGGGATGTGATGGGAGCAGAAGAAATCTTGAAAGCAAAATTTACGCCCACCGAGTGGAAAGTTTACGCCAAGTTTTTAGAAAAAGGAAGTCCATTACAAACCTCAAGCGTAGGAAGAATCTTTGATGCAGTAGCCTCACTACTCGGTATCCTAGACAAACAAACTTACGAAGGAGAAGCAGCAATGCAATTAGAAAGAATGGCTTTAGCGTATTTTAATCAACATGGATTGGATTTTTCATCAAGCTACTTTCAGGAAGGTGCCCACTACTATCGCATCCCCACTAAAAGCCTGATGACCAATATAGTAATAGACTTACGGAAAGGAAAACCCAAAGATTTTATAGCTGCCAAGTTTCATTTTTCGTTAATGAAAATCATACAAATCGTAGCGAATAATTTGAAAGTAAAGAAGATAGCATTGAGCGGAGGTGTTTTTCAAAATGCCCTTTTGGTGGATTTGATACAACATCATTTGCCTAGTCATTTTGAATTATATGTGCACCAAGACTTCTCGCCTAACGACGAAAATATTTCTTTTGGTCAGTTAATATGCTATCAAATTCGGCAGTATAGAAAATTATTTTATCAAAGTAAAACTAAAGAAAAATGTGTCTAGCGATTCCAGGAAAAATAAAATCTATTGAAACTAAATTTGATGGTTTGGTTCGAATGGCCAAGGTTTCGTTTGGTGGTATCATCAAGGAAGCTAGTTTGGAGATGGTACCTCAAGCTCAAATTGACGACTATGTTTTAGTTCACGTTGGCGTGGCGATAAGTATAGTAGATGAAGAAGAGGCGAAAAAAACCTTTCAATATTTGGAAGAGATGGGCGAGGTTGCCGACGAATTAAATATATCGGAGTTCTTGCCTGATAAGAGTGAATATTCGTAATGCACGCAGAGTGCGCAGCATCTTTTGTTTAATGCAAAGAAGATTAAAAGTAGAAAGACAAAAACCCATACCTGTTTATTATGACGGTATAAAAATGAATGTAAAACGAATTGTCAACAACTTACAAATCTTAGCACATTTTGCACAAAAAAAACGAAATAAAACTTTGCGTCCTTAGCGAGCTTTGCAAAAAAAAACAAAATAAAAACTTTGCGTTCTAGTGAGCTTTGCGCAAAAAAAAACAAAAAATCATGAAATTTCTAACAGAATATCGAGACCCAGAATTAGCTCAGCGCTATCTGGAAGAAATAAAAAATACCGTCACTCAACCTTGGACCATCATGGAAGTCTGTGGAGGTCAGACCCACAGCTTAGTCAAGAATGGCATCCTCAATATGTTGCCTAAGGAAATCAATATGGTACACGGACCAGGCTGCCCAGTCTGTGTGACCCCTCTGAATCTGATAGATAAAGCCGTGTATCTAGCAGAAGAAAAAAATGTAATCCTGTGTTCTTACGGAGATATGCTTCGGGTGCCAGGTTCCGAAAAGAGTCTGCTAGAAGCCAAGGCTAATGGGGCAGATATTCGTATATTATACTCTCCACTCGAAGCTGTGAAAATAGCACAAGAAAATCCAGACCGACAAGTCGTATTTTTTGCCGTAGGATTTGAGACTACCGCACCTGCCAACGCCCTTTCTGTCGTTCATGCCCATCGTTTGCATTTGAGTAACTATTCTATTTTGGCTTCGCATGTACTCGTCCCGCCAGCTATCGAAGCATTAGTAAGTGATGAGGAGTGTGTCGTACAAGGATTTTTGGCAGCAGGTCATGTTTGTACCATCATGGGTACGGAAGAGTATTATCCCTTGGTGGAGAAGTTCAAAGTGCCCATCGTCATTACAGGATTTGAACCCGTAGATATTTTGCAAGGTATCCTTATGACCGTTCAGCAACTAGAAAATGGAGAAGCGAAGCTAGAAAATCAATATTCCCGAATGGTAAGAGAAAAAGGAAATCCTAAAGCAATGGAAACTATCTACGAAGTATTCGATGTATCTGACAGAATGTGGAGAGGCATGGATGTCATACCTAAAAGCGGTTATGAAGTCAAGGAGGACTACTCTAATTATGATGCTCGAAAAAAGTTTTCCGTAAGCATTCCTGAGGCTCCCGAAAATGAAGCCTGTATTGCGGGAGATATTATGAAAGGAATTAAAAAACCTTTCGAATGTCCTAATTTTGGAAAAACCTGTAAACCTGAAAATCCCATAGGGGCACCAATGGTGAGTTCCGAAGGTGCTTGTGCTGCCTACTATCATTTTTCGGATGTAATCAATCAAATTGAAGAACAAGTGGCTTAACACATAGCAGCAAAACTGCAATTAAGAACCTGCTCGATGCAGGCAGGTTAGAAATTAAAAATGATGGATTATTGAAAATGCAGTAAATCCAAAACTCTATTTTTTCGCAAACTTTTTTAGAAGGTAGTACATGGAGATTATTAATCAAAAAGAACGGAAAATAAAAATGCAATTGCAATGTCCTATGCCTAAGTTGGACTTTGATGTTATTACATTAGGACACGGAAGTGGTGGTTTATTGACGAATCGCTTATTGGATAGTGGTGTTTTTGATGTTTTAAAAAATGACATCCTCGACAAACGTCACGACGGTGCTACCTTGAACCTCTCTGGGAGAACAGCCATGACTACGGATAGCTTTGTGATTTCACCAGTATTTTTTCCAGGAGGAAACATTGGGGAGTTAGCAGTCAATGGAACGGTCAACGACTTGGCGATGTGTGGTGCTATTCCACAATATTTATCCCTAAGTTTTATCATCGAAGAGGGATTGACGATGAAAGAATTCTGGGAAATATTAGTATCTATAAAGTTCGCTTGTGACGAAGCAGGTGTCCAAATCGTAACTGGTGATACCAAAGTCGTAGAAAGAGGAAAAGGAGATAAAATCTTTATTAATACTACAGGAGTAGGACAGATACATCCAGCCGCTAACATTGATATTGCAAATGTGAAAGTAGGAGATAAAATTATTGTTAGTGACAATCTTGCCACACATGGTATTGCTATCATGTCGGTACGGGAAGGATTAGAATTTGAGACGACCATAGAAAGTGATACCTGTAATTTAAATCATGTTGTAAAAGAATTGTTAGACGATTTTGGAAATGATATTCATTTGTTTCGAGACCCAACAAGGGGAGGGGTAGCAACAGTTCTAACAGAAGTTGCTAGAGATACCCAGCTAGGAATTGATATTGCGCAAAAAAATATTCCGATCGCCGAACAAGTCCGCGGTGCATGTGAGATTTTAGGACTCGACCCACTTTACGTAGCCAACGAGGGTATTTTCCTTTCAGTAGTTGACGCAGCTATCGCCGATGATTTTTTAGAAAAAATAAAAACATTTGACGCATGCAAAAATGCTGCTATCCTTGGAGAGGTTGTGGAAGCGCATCCTCGTCAGGTTGTTTTGACGAGTTCCATTGGTGGCAAAAGAGTAGTCAATATGTTGGTAGGGGAACAGCTTCCGAGAATTTGCTAAAGTATGAAAACTGATATCAGAAACAGGGAGGACATCAAAAAAATGATAACGTCATTTTATGAGAAACTGCTACTAGATCCAGAGTTCAAACATATTTTTTTGGAGGTAGCAGAGATTGATATTTTGGAGCATCTGGATATTATGATTGACTTTTGGGAGAGCGTTCTTTTTCAAGCAGGTAACTACAAAAGGGATGTGCTAGGTGCCCATTTAAATTTGAATCAACAATACAATTATGGAATCAACAAAACTCATTTTAAAAAATGGTTGAAGGTTTTTAATCAGAATATGGACGAGTTATTCGAAGGGGAAATAGCAGAAGGAGCAAAAAATAGAGCATTGTCAATTGCGACTATCATCAAATTAAAAATTGAAAACTTAGAAAAATCCAGAAGAGAAATTAATAACTAAGTAGTAAAAGAATTCTCTGTGAACGTTGCGTGAAAAAATAAAAAATGAACAAAATAGAAACGATACCACTCAATCAACTATCCTCCAAAACACACGTCTTTAAAGGTGCAAAGGATAGCCCGTTGTTGGCACCGAGAGGTGCGTATCTGATTGACAATCAACTATTTGTGGCAGATACCGCTCAGAATAGATTATTTATTTGGAAAACCTTACCCACCACGGAGTTCCAGCAGCCCGATGTTGTTTTGGGACAATTAGCTAAAGATGCGACGGGAAGAAATGCGAAGGGAAAGGTCAATGCTTCCAGCCTTTTTTATCCTTCGGGGATTTGGTCAGATGGCAAAAAACTAATGGTTGCTGATGCTTGGAATCATCGAGTTTTAGTTTGGCTAACTATGCCAACGGAAGATGGACAACCTGCCGACGTGGTAATTGGTCAACCTGATTTCGAAAGCAATGATCCCAATGTCAGTGGAATTAGTCACCCCCCATCAGCGCAATCATTGAATTGGCCCTACGGAGTCTTCTCGGATGGCGAACAGCTTTGGATTGCGGATACGGGCAATCGTAGGATTTTATATTTTGAAAAAATCCCTAACAAGAATTTTACAAAAGCGGATAAAGTCATTGGTAAACCAAATTTTGCAGAAAGAGATTATGACCATAATGACCCCATCTGGCCATATTCTGTGAAGATTAGTGCTGACGGTGCCATGACCATTACCGATACTCAATACTACAGAGTTTTACTTTGGAAAAATTGGAAAACAGCTTTTCACCAAAAGGCAGATGTGATCATTGGACAATCCTCTTTTGAAGCGAATGGACAAAATCAATTTGGATGGTTTCCAAAAGCAAACACTTTGAATTGGTGCTATGATACCTGTTTTTATAAAAATGGATTATGGGTAGCAGATACAGGAAGCAGCCGAATTCTCTGGTTTGAAAAATTGCCCAATGAAAATAATCAAGAGGCTAATAATCTTTTAGGTCAAGATAATTTTACGACTGGAAGTGAAAATAAAAATACAATATGGAGTACTGAAACTAGTTTGTACTGGCCCTTCCAAGTTTGCATCGAGGATCAAACCATGGTCATAGCAGATACGGGAAATCATAGAATTGTTATCAAGCATTTGAATTTTTAGAGAAAGTCTTTAACTCTCATAGCCTCAAAAATGGACTTAAACCTTTGCGCTCTTTGCGTGAAAAAAATAAAACACATGGAATCATTTCCTTTACTTTTTGCAGCCGCAGTTGGATTCGGACACGCCTTTGAAGCAGATCATATCGTAGCTGTCGGAAATATTGTGACCAAGCGGGATACTACTATTTCGGCCATCAAAGATGGAATTTATTGGGGACTAGGACACACCTGTACCATCTTCTTGATTGGGATGATTATGATAGTAGGAAAAGCAACATTTTTAGATGGCTACTTTGGCTACTTCGAAGCTGTTGTAGGTCTAATGTTAGTGGTATTAGGCATCTACCGGATGTATCAATACTTTAGTAATAATGAGAACTCGGATAATCTAGTTTTAGCAGATGGCAATCATCATTTAGCTTATGGAGTTGGTCTAATTCATGGACTAGCAGGAAGCGGGGCTATGGTACTCTTAGTCATGACAGAAATTCAAAGTAGCATGGGTGGTATGGTTTATTTATTGATATTTGGGATTGGCTCTATCGTTGGAATGCTAGTCGCAGCGGGAATTTTTAGCTTACCATTTTCTAAAAGATTAGTAGATAATCAGGATCTACAATTGGGGCTAGTCATATTATCATCTCTACTTTGTATTGGGTACGGAGGCTACGTCATCATGGAAAATTTAGGATAAGATGGAAAAAGATAATCCAGAAGAATTCTTACTTTTTGGTTTAGAACATTTTGAGATTGAGGTAGTTAATCATAAAGATAATATGATTTATCTAAGAATGGATTACGTCATAGAGATAGAAAGTAACCACCTTTATAAATTACTTCAAGACGGTCAAGTAATTGCGCCCTTCAATGACGTAGAGGAATTGTGCAGATTTATAAAAATGGATATGCAACTCAATGAAGAAAGTTGAACTAAATATTGTTGCTCTCGCCAATAGTGAATCTAGTAAAGGAAATTTTGCATTAATTCTGGAAGAACAAAATGGACACAGGCGACTCCCTATTATCATTGGCGGATTCGAAGCTCAAGCAATCGCTGTCTTCCTCGAAAATATGAAACCCCATCGTCCCTTGACTCATGACTTATTTAAAAACACATTAGAGGAAGTCGGTGCCACAATATCTGAGGTGATTATTTCTGCCATAGTTGAGGGCGTATTTCATGCAACTTTGTTGGGCAAAAAAGCTGACGGCACTTCCTTTAAGGTAGATGCACGCTCTTCTGATGCCATTGCAATGGCTGTTCGTTTTCGCTGTCCTATTTTCACTTACGAATCCGTTATGGCACAAGCAGGCGTCGTTTTGGATAGCCCAAGTAAGGCTTTTTCAAATAAGCGCGGGAGCTTAACTGATTATTCCGTTGAGGAGTTAGAACAGTTATTAGAGCAAGTTCTCGCAAAAGAGGATTACGAGAGTGCCTCTAAAATTCGTGATGCTTTGGAGAAGAAAAAATGAAAGTTTGGTGAGTTGCATTCCAAAGGGTAATTTTAAAGAATGGATAAGTATTGAACCCGAAAAGAAATGGGTGCAAATAAACTTGAAATAAAAAAAGAAATCGCAAATAAAAAAAAGACCTCCCCAAAAATGAGGAAGCCTTTTTTCTATAGTTATCGTATCAAGAGTTGTTACAGATTACAACTCTTTTCTCAATCTTGCTACCGGAATATTCAATTGCTCTCTGTACTTCGCAACTGTCCGTCTAGCAATATTGTAGCCTTTCTCCTGAAGCATATTTTTCAATTTTTCGTCGGAGAATGGTTTACGTTTATTTTCTTCATCAATGATGTCTGTCAAGATCTTTTTGACTTCGAGGGTAGATACCTCTTCTCCAGAACTCGTCTGTAAAGATTCTGAAAAGAAATCTTTTAATCGTTTGGTTCCGAACTCAGTTTGTACAAATTTGCTATTCGCAACCCTTGAAACGGTAGAAATATCCAAGCCCGTAATATCAGCAATATCTTTCAGAATCATGGGTCGCAATTTTTTCTGATCACCTGTCAAAAAATAATCATACTGATACTGCATGATGGAGTACATCGTTTTGTACATCGTTTGTTGGCGCTGCCGGATAGCATCAATGAACCATTTGGCCGAATCAATTTTTTGCTTAATAAACATCACCGCCTCTTTTTGCTTTTTATCCGCTCTTCTGCCAGCGTGGCTATCCTTGTAAGATTTTAGCATGTCTTTATAATGCTCATTGATTCTGAGATCAGGCGCATTTCGGGAGTTGAGTGAAAGGTCCAGCTCTCCTTCTCTGTTGACAATAATAAAATCAGGAACGATATAGTGCACCCCTCGATTGCTATTTGATCTATGACCACTTGCGGGCTTAGGATTCAATCTCAAAATTTCGTCCACAGCGTACTTCAACTGCTTTTCTGAAATATTCAGATACCGTTGTAATTTTTGATAGTGCTTTTTGGAAAACTCATTGAAGTAATCTTTGATAATTCGGATGGCCAATCGAAGTGGTGCTTTTTCTTCGTAGGTCAGGTTCAAGTCCAGATTATCTCGGTGTTCCAGTTGTAGCATCAAGCACTCTTGAAGATCACGTGCGCCAATTCCAGGAGGATCAAATCTTTGAATCCTTTCGAGGATGGCTACTATCTCATCCTCGGTAGCGGCAATATTTTGTGAAAAAATCAGATCATCAATGATGGCTTCGGGTTCTCTGCGTAGGTAGCCGTCATCATCAATACTTCCAATCACCTGCTTGGCGATGACGTACTCTCTTTCGTCCAATTCGAGCATGCCTAACTGCTGCTCTAAGTATTCGTGAAAAGTATCTTCAACTGCAATCGGGATGGATTTGTCTTCTTCTTCGGCGGAAAAATTATTGACTTTCAGTTTGTAACTAGAGGGATCGTCTTCAATGTATTCGGTAAGGTAATCGTCCAACTCAAATTCCTCCTCCCGTAGGATTTCCTCCTCTACATCCTTCTCATCGTTGTCGTCGGAGTCATCACTTTTTTTGATGGCTTCGAGTTGCTCATCTCTGTCCTCCCCTTCTTCGAGCACAGGATTAGCTTCTAATTCTTCTTTGATACGTTGCTCCAAAGTAGCTGTAGGTATCTGCAACAATTTCATCAATTGAATTTGTTGAGGAGACAGTTTCTGAAGTAAACGTTGACTTAAATTTTGTTTTAACATAGGGATTACAATGTTTTCTCTGTTGAGTAAAAATAGTGTTCGATAATAAATTGATTTAAAGTAATTATGCTAAAAAACCTTTGGAGGGGATTATTTTTTAGCGTGAATATTTAAGGGCTGAATTATCAATTACGGGATTTGTAATCAAATCTGCGCTTGGTTTCTGCTTACAAAAGTGACATAGAAAGGGGGCTTAATATTTTGTAAGCTGCTCAACCTGACCACAATATAACGGGAAAAAAAATAAGATGTTCGGTTTTGGCGCAGATTTTTCACAAAAATCTTGCCAAATTTATATATTTGTTTTTTGATAATTTTTAATAATTGAGTACTGCCGTAGCTTTCCGCTCATTTTACGGTGCTTCTCACGGTAAATATTTAGCTGACTGTAACCCTATTTTTTCCAATTACTTTTCCCATTTTTACACTTCGTAGATTTATAAATGTGTGACAATTACTTTTTTCAGTTAATAAAAAATAAATATGTCTATCAACAATAATATCAACGCACTGCGTGATCAGCTCTTTCAGCACCAATTAGATGCTTTCGTCATACCGGGCAGTGATCCTCATCAGAGCGAATATGTTGCCGATCATTGGAAAGGACGACAATGGATTTCTGGTTTTACGGGTTCGGCGGGTAACGTGGTCGTCACTCCGAGTCACGCTGGTCTTTGGACGGATTCGCGATATTTTATTCAGGCGGCGAGGGAACTGAAAGGTACTCCAATGAAATTGCACCAGCTAAAAATTCCGCATACCCCAGAGTACATCAATTGGATTTTGGAAAATGTAAAAGAAGGAGGTACAGTAGGCTGCGATGGTGCCCTTTTTTCCGTAGGACAAATCAGGAGAATGGAAAAAGTACTCAGCATCAAAAGCATCACAGTAGATTATTCTAAGGATTTACTTTCACCTATTTGGAAAAACCGCAAACCCCTACCTGCGAATGAAATTTTTGAACATCGAGTAAAATTCGCAGGAAAAAACCGAGCTACCAAAATCGAAATGATCCGCTCCAAAATGAAAGCGTACTCCGCAGATTATCATTTAGTTTCTACCCTCGATGACATTGCGTGGATTTTTAATATTCGATCTTCAGACGTAGAATCCAACCCCGTATCTATTGCTTACGCCGTTATCGGATTAAAGAAAGCCTATCTTTTTGCGGATAAAAAAAAGGTTTCCCCTAAACTCCAACGGACGTTAGAAAAAGACGGGATCGTCCTCAAACCCTACCCGAGTGTTTTTTCTTTTTTGAAAAAAATAGCTCCACCGAAAATGATCCTAACTGACCTATCCACTACCAACATGCAATGCTACGACGCCATGAACGAAAATCAGATCATCAACCAACCAACGATCTCTACGCACCTGAAGGCACAAAAGAATAAAACGGAGATCAAACACCTCAAAAATGCAATGATTAAAGATGGTATTGCGCTCACCCGACTGTACCTGTGGCTAGAGAAAACTTTGGAGGAGACAACGGTTACGGAAGTAGAGGTTGCTCAAAAGTTAAGTTCGCTCCGAGCGGAACAAGGAGGGTATCACGGTGAGAGTTTTGCTGCCATTGTTGGGTACAAAGCGAACGGAGCTATCGTTCACTACCGACCGGAAGAGGGCATTTGTGCTACTATAAAAAAAGATGGAATTTTATTGTTAGATTCGGGTGGACAGTATGACGATGGAACTACAGATATTACCCGAACCGTCGCATTTGGAAAACCTACCGCCGAGCAAAAACGAAATTTCACCTTAGTACTAAAAGGACACATTGGCCTAGCAGATTTAAAATTTCCACGAGGAACACGGGGGCATCAAATCGAAGTTTTGGCACGACAACATCTTTGGAAGGAAGGATTGAACTACGGGCACGGTACTGGGCACGGAGTAGGTTTTTTCTTAAATGTACACGAAGGGCCGCAGGCAATCAGTTCTGGTCTGACGGGCAAAGCCGCAACTGTAATTGAAGAAGGCATGCTCACTTCCAACGAACCCGGGTTTTATAAAGAAGGGGAATATGGCATTCGAATTGAAAATTTGGTCTTAACAGTAAAAGGTCAAAAAACACCTTATGGTCAGTTTCTGGAATTTGAGTCCGTCACCTTATTTCCGATTGATAAAAATTTGGTAGAACACGCTTTGCTCACCAAACGAGAAGTGGAATGGCTAGCGGACTATCACCGAGAGGTTTACGAAAAATTAAGTCCTCATCTTAATCCAGAGGAGAAGGCTTGGCTGGAGGAGAAGTGTAGTTGAAAGAATTTATGACCAGAAAAATGGATAATGAACTGATTGGTAGTTTTACAACTGCTCGTCTATTTCTTGCAATTCTGCTTCATTAATTTCACCAAACCACTTTGTCATTTTCGCTCTGGCTTTTTCACGAACTTCATCGTTGATGTATCCCGCAATGAGTACTAAACCAAAACTCAAAACTCCTAGATCATCCGTATATCCCAAAAAAGGTGTCAAGTCGGGAATACCGTCAATGGGAGAAAGGAAATAACCGAGTGCTCCTAAGACAACTCGCTTGGCCCAAGCGGGCGTGTCATTTCTTTTGAAAGCAAAATATAAAAGCAAAACGGTATATACCGTTTTTTGCCCCGCTTGTTTAGCGTAGTTTTTAAGTTTTTCCCACAACTTCAATTCGGAAAACTTATCTGCGTATTTTTTGAAAATATTTTTATCCATCATCCTGTGATTAGTTAATGGTATTGGTATTTAAAATGAGCACTCAATTTAATTTTTAAATCCATAAAGTAAGAAAACTTTCGACTAAGAAACACCAAAAACCAAATCCGCTACATCTTTTGAACAATTACGTCGTCGAAGCAAACTACCACATTTTTCATTTTCAAAAATAAATAAAATCATGTTGAAAAAACAACGACGTAAAAACGATAACAGTATCAATGCGGGTTCGATGGCCGATATTGCCTTTCTGCTTTTGATATTTTTTTTGGTGACAACCACCATAACGGAGGATCAGGGACTCTTAGTCAAACTCCCCCGCTGGGAAGATACCCCCGTAGAACCTAAACCCCTGAATAAAAGAAATGTTTTTAACGTACTGGTGAACAGTGACGATGAGCTACAAGTGGAAGGAGAGCTAGCCAAAGTGAGTGATCTGAGAGCGGCCGCTAAGTTGTTTATTTCCAATCCCACACAATCTAAACTGATGCCCGAAATTCCAGCCAAGGCGATCATCTCGCTCCAAAATGATCGTTCTACTTCTTACGAAACCTACCTTGCGGTCTATAATGAACTAAAAGCAGCCTACGTAGAATTAAGGAACGAGGAGGCGTTAAGAAACTTCGGAAAAGCATTTGAAGAGCTAGAAAAAGATAAGCAGAAAAGTATCAGAGCAAAAATTCCATTAGTCATTTCGGAAGCTGAACCTACCGATTTGTTGGTATCCAATTAATTTCATTCCATCATTCATTCATTGCATCATTCCATCATTCATTTTCTCAATCGCATCCCAAATCAATCCGCGACTGAAGATCATTATTAGGAAAACAATCTCCCGAAAGAATATAATCGGGTTGGTATCTTTTCAAGTTAGGATCATGTAATCCATTTTTAAGAAATGCTACTAGATCGTCCATCTCCGCCTGACTCAGACCGAGTGGTCGAAAAATAGGAGGTATTTGGCTCGAAGGAACATTTGGATTTTCAACTACTGCATCGTTGAAGTATTTAACCACTTCCTCCAAAGATGTTTTGCTGCTGCCGTGAAAATAAAACGGGGTGTCCTTCAGGTTGTAAAGTTGTGGTACTTTGAACTTGTACATATCCTCCTCTGCGCCCGTGAAGCCACCACGCCCCAGTAACCGAGTATCATTCGGTGAAGTGTTGAACACGGTATGTTCGGTTTGATGCAAATCTTTTACCCCTAAGGCGTAAAAGTTCATAGCGTTCAACGAAGGCCCGTTGTGGCAAGCAGCGCATTTTGCGTCGCTAAAGAAAAGTAATGCTCCTCGTTTTTCTTGTGCTGTGAGCGCATCTTTATCGCCTTTGAGATAGTACTGAAAGGGCGCCTCGGTCGTGAGTAGAGTTCTCAGGTAAGCCGCAATGGCAAAACTAGCCGTCACATCCGAGTACCTTTCTTCTTCCGAAAATTCACTAAACGCCGAGTCAAAATAAGGTAAGTAACCCAAGCTCGTCACTACATCTTTGTTGACGACCATCCTGTGTAGATGAAGACTTTCGATATTTTGTGATTCCAGCCCTCCGTAGCCGAGATGATTGATTGTCGTTCCGTTGTGTTCTGACCAAACAGCCTCAGTTCCCTCGTTGACATCACGACCTCCAAATTGACCATTCCAAAGCGCATTCGTTACGTAGGCCGCATTCAGTACGTTCAGCGGTCTGGCCCCCTGCACATCTAACTGTTCGGGAGAGTAGTAGTCACTCATCGTTCTGTCCTCCCCGTTGATACCGAAGCCTTCCCCACCTTCGCCGATGCCTTGCGCTCGCCCGGGCTTGAATCCTGCCGAAGGAATATGACAACTTCCGCAAGAGTAAGTTCCCTTACCAATTTCCTGCATTGGAGATAGTCCGAGTCCCGTTTCAAAAAATAAAAATTTTCCCAGCGCAACTTTCACAGGAGTGATTGGATTTTCGGGAGAGGTAGGAATGTTGGCGTAATCGTTACTTTGGGGAAGGATAAAGTGATCTAGTTCGCCCGTGGCAGAGTATCGCTTTATTGCATTTTCTAATTGGACATCAGTCTGAGTGGTAAGTTGTACTTTATCGTTCTCACAGGCGGCCAGTATCAAGGCGATGATGATCGTCAAGGGTAAGAGTTTATTCATATTGTTCATGGTACTTAGAATTGTGGTGCTTTTGGGAAAAGCACTTAGAAAATCTAGTATGGTAAAATTTTATTCGTAGTGTAAGTTGGAGGGAATCATAAATGTATAAATTTAAATATATTAAAAATTTATACATTTATGGTTTCCATCAAACCAAAACTCTGATAGTAAGTCCCCAGG
>JBCCJE010000002.1:0-22803 GCA_039027925.1 Bacteroidota bacterium | reverse complement strand
GTATAAAAATTACTTATGAATAACGAAAAATTTAGAATGTATAAGTCACTTGCTTCCAGAAGTTTATTCATTCTATTCCTCTTAATTTTTACCTTTCAAATATCTTCTGCGCAGGATGGTAAGACACCAGCACTTGATGAGGGAATGACCCTTTTCAAGAACAAATGTGCTAGCTGTCACGCCAAGAATATGAAGACGAAAATGACGGGTCCAGCGCTTGCAGGTGCAGAAGAGCGCTGGGAAAATGATAGAGGTAGATTGTATGAATGGATTCGAAATTCACAGGCTTATTTGGCTACTGGTGACCCCTACGCTACGGCGTTGTATGCAGAGTACAACAACAGCGTGATGACCGCATTTCCTACTTTAACAGATGGTCAGATTGATAACATTTTGGACTACATCAATTTTGTAGCAGAGAATGGTGCGTATCCAAAACCATTAGCTGTAGTGGTAGGACCAGGAGATACTGGTGGAGGTACAACGACCGCTGGTGGAAACAACAATTTGATGTACGGTGTACTTGCCCTGATTTTGGGTATTTTGTCTTTGGTGCTGGCTCGGATTGTTTCGAATCTGAATCACATGCAAAAGGTGAAAGCTGGATTGCCTGCTCCACCCCGAAAAACTTTAGTCCAGACAATTACGAGTTCGGGGGTAGTTGGTTTCCTCATTTTCGCATTCGTCATCTGGGGAGGTTACCAAACGGTAAACAATGCCATTGAGTTGGGAAGGACTCAGGGATATGCTCCCACGCAGCCTATTAAATTTTCTCACGAGACGCACGCAGGACTTCACAAAATTGACTGTCAGTATTGTCACGACGGGGCGCGTAGGAGCAAGCATTCTGTGATTCCCGCAGCCAATACTTGTATGAATTGTCACCGAGCTATCCAAAAAGGATCGGAGTACGGTACGGCGGAGATTACTAAGATTTTTGCTTCCATCGGTTGGAATCCTAATAAAGGAGCTTACGTGAGCAATTACGAGAACATGAGCCAAGAGGACATCAAGGCGATTTACACCAAGTGGATAGGCGATCAGTTCATAGAAGATTGGAATGCTGATAAAGAAAATGAAGATAAGAAAATAACGGATGGTAAGCTGAACGAGGAGGGTGAAGCAGTAGTGAAAGAGCAATGGAATAATATTTTGTTGGCATTGACCAACATAGATAATAAAGGAATGGGATTAGATGACAAAATTCAAGGGCCCATCAATTGGACAAGAATCCATAACCTCCCCGATCATGTGTACTTTAATCACGCACAGCACGTGACGGTAGGAAAGCAAGAATGTCAGACTTGTCACGGACCTGTTCAGGAGATGGAAGTACTCGCCCAATATTCCCCACTCAGCATGGGATGGTGTGTCAATTGTCATCGAGAAACAAAAGTTGATTTTAATAATAATGATTACTACGCCACTTCTTACCAGAAAATGCACCAAGAACTGAAAGATGGTACACGAAAGAAAGTTACAGTTGAGGATATTGGTGGAATCGAATGTCAGAAGTGTCATTATTAAATAATGATAAAATAACGTAGCGCAATCATTAAATTAATTTTTGAGAAAAACATTTATATCTAAGTATAAATATGAAAGAGCAAAATAAATCGCAAGTTTGGATTGGTTCGGCGGATTTGACCAACGATCCCGAATATAAGAAGGCGGGAAGTGCCGAATTTGTAGAATTACCCATAGTGGATGCTATTGCCGATGAGAAGCAAGCATCGGAGTTCACCAGCAGTCGTAGAGACTTCCTCAAGTATGCGGGGTTCGGATTGGGAGCAGCAACTTTGGCTGCTAGTTGTGATGTACCTATCAAGAAGGCTATTCCTTACGTAACCAAGCCAGATGCTATCGTTCCTGGTGTTGCTAACTACTACGCAAGCACCTTTATTCAAGGTGGTGATTACTGCGCAGTTTTGGTCAAGACGAGAGAGGGGCGTCCCATTTTTATAGAAGGTAATCGGCTGTCTCCAATTTCGGGAGGAGGAACGAGCGCAAGGGTTCAAGCTAGTGTCTTGAGTCTGTATGATAGTAATCGCTACAAAACTGCTATGAAAAAAGGAGCAGTGATTTCTTGGGGCGATATGGATAAGGAGATTATGGGGGCGTTGAATACAAATTCCAACATCAGAATCTTAACCAATACTATTTTATCGCCAACGGCTAAGCATGCCATAGGAGAGTTTACTAATAAGTTTCCCAAAACAAAAGTGGTGACTTATGATCCCATTTCCAGTTCAGCTATGCTACAAGCAAACGAAGCGGATTTTGGTGATCGAGTTATTCCAAATTACCATTTCGAAAAAGCGGATGTGATTGTGAGTTTTGGTGCCGATTTCGTAGGAACTTGGATTTCTCCCGTTGAATATTCTAACGGCTACATCAATAATAGAAAAATTGATAATTATAAAAAACCAAAAATGTCTCGACACATCCAAGTCGAGGCGGGAATGTCTCTGACGGGGTCAAATGCGGATGATCGAGTATTGATTAGACCTTCGGAGCAGGGTTCTGCCATTGCATTTTTATACAATGCAGTTGCGGCTAAAACGGGAGGTACGAAATTAAGTGGACTACTTAGCCTGAATGATAGAGCCAAGGTTGCGCTTTCAAAAGTTGCGGGTGAGTTATTAGCCAATCAAGGGCAGTCCCTCGTAGTATCAGATTCGAATAACGTTGGCGAGCAGACTTTGGTAAATGCCATTAACCATTTGCTCAAAAATTACGGAAAAACGGTAGAGTTTGAAGGAGCTTCTCTCCAAAGACAAGGGATAGATGCCGAGGTACAAGGTTTGATTAAAGAAATGGAGGACGGAAAAGTTGATGCCTTGTTCATCTTGGCAGAGGCTAATCCTGCTTTTGACCTTCCAAATGCGGATCGCTTTGCTGCGGCCTTGGAGAATGTAAAAATGAGTGTTGCTTGCTCCACTTTCAAAACGGAGACGGCGGAAAAATGTACTTACATCGCTCCGTGCAATTATTACTTAGAATCATGGGGAGATGCTGAACCTAAGCGGGGCTATTTCAGCTTAATGCAGCCCACGATTGCTCCTCTCTTTGATACCCGACAGTGGGAACAAAGTTTTTTGACTTGGGGGGCAGTAGCATCATATAACTCCGAGGCAGAACAACCTTATTATGATTATTTGAGATCTTATTGGAAAAAAAATATCTTCTCTCGCCAAAATGCTTACGGGACGTTCGTAGCTTTCTGGGATAACACGCTGCACGATGGCGTTCTTAACCTAGCGCAAGGGGAGCCTAAAGCCTACGCTTTCAACGGTAATGTACAGCGGGCAGCTAGAAAAATAAACCAACCATCTACGGCTGATATCGAAATTTCATTTTTTGAAACTGTGAACATTGGCGCTGGGCAGTTTGCTGATAATCCGTGGTTACAAGAAATGCCTGATCCCATCAGCCGATGTGCTTGGGGAAATGTTTTGTACGTACCCATCAAGTGGGACGGTAAAAATGATTTCGATGGGTTTGCTGGAATTGGTAGTAAGACCAAAAAAGGAATCGGCGATAAAGTCAACCTTACGGTAAATGGTACTACCGAAAACGTAACGGCTACCACTAATTTCGGTCAACCTTACATTGGCGAGGCAGCTACTTTTTCGATGGCGTTGGGATACGGTCGAACGCAGTCAGGAGAGTGTGGATTAAATGTGGGAGAAAATGCTTTCCCGATGATTGGCTTCGATGATAATGGAAATACCAAATACTACGCTGATGTAGAGAATATTGAATGGGCTGATTACGATGATAATTTCGCTTGCGTTCAATACCACCATACTTACGGTGTATTCGATCAAGATGATCCCGATTATAATTTGGACGATCACGCTATTGGTATCAATGGCTACGACGGAGCAATTACCAACCGTTCTGTAATTTTCCATACGACACTTGATAAAATACCAGAGAAGCAAAAAGAGATGGAAAAGTTCCACGAGAAAGCGGAACACCTTAACTCTAAAACATTATATCCATACGAGGAGTACATGGAAGATGTTTATGGGCAAGGTCATCATTGGGGATTGCACATTGATATGGGAACTTGTATTGGCTGTGGAGCCTGCACGGTAGCCTGTATGGCGGAAAACAATATTCCCGTAGTTGGTAAAAAAGAAGTACACCGCCACCACGAGATGAACTGGTTGAGAATTGATCGCTACTTCTTGGGAGATGTAGAAAATCCCAACGTGGTATATCAACCTATGATGTGTCAACACTGTGATAACGCACCTTGTGAAAATGTGTGTCCTGTAGCAGCTACGAACCACAGTTCAGAAGGATTGAATCAAATGACTTATAACAGGTGTATCGGTACTAGATATTGTGCCAACAACTGTCCTTACAAAGTGAGAAGGTTCAATTGGTTAGACTATACTACGGCTGATTTATTCCCCGTCAACCAATATGATGTCAACGGTGAAGAAATTCCATTTGGTGCGGATAACTTGACTAGAATGGTATTAAATCCAGACGTGACCGTTCGTTCGAGAGGAGTTATTGAGAAATGTAGTATGTGTGTACAAAGAATTCAACAAGGAAAACTTCTCGCCAAAACGGAAGGTCGTAGATTACAAGATGGCGACTTGATTATGGCTTGTGAGTCTGCTTGTCCTACGGATGGAATTACTTTTGGAGACCTGAACGATCCAAACAGTAGATTGAATAAAAAACTGAATACTCCGATGAACTTTAAAGTATTGGAAGAAATCAATACCAGATCATCCGTTGACTATTCCGTAAAAGTATTTAACAAAAGAGAGCCATTAAGCTAGATGGTTATTTTGGCAATCAGAACATAAGTATAAACTTGACAAATAAATAAAATATGAGTCATCATCCAATTATTTCACCATTAAGGCATACCCTCATCACGGGTGACAAGTCCTACCACGACATTACCGAGGACATTTGTGCACCTTCCGAACGAGTGCCGAGTACGACTTGGGTTATTGCTTTTATCGTATCTGCTGTAACCTTGGGTTTCGGAGTATTCTGTATCGTTTGGACAATATGGATGGGAATTGGTACGTGGGATTTGAACAGGACTATCGGATGGGGTTGGGACATTACCAATTTCGTTTGGTGGGTAGGAATCGGGCATGCGGGAACATTAATCTCAGCGATCCTTTTACTCTTTAGGCAAAAATGGAGAACAGGGGTAAACCGTGCCGCCGAGGCGATGACGATATTTGCCGTCATGTGTGCAGGTTTGTTTCCACTGATTCACATGGGGCGACTTTGGCTTGCGATTTTTATTTTCCCATACCCCAATACTCGTGGGCCTTTATGGGTAAATTTTAACTCACCACTACTCTGGGATGTCTTTGCGATTTCGACTTACTTCACGGTTTCGGTTCTTTTCTGGTACTCAGGTTTGGTTCCTGATTTTGCTACACTAAGAGATCGTTCCAAAGGATTGAGAAGAAGAATTTACAGTTGGTTAGCATTTGGGTGGACAGGTTCGGCGAAGCATTGGCAAAGATTTGAATCTTTATCGCTGATTCTCGCGGGGATTGCCACTCCTCTCGTACTTTCTGTGCACACTATCGTATCCTTTGACTTTGCTACCTCGGTAGTTCCCGGATGGCACACAACGATTTTCCCTCCTTACTTTGTAGCAGGGGCAATTTTTTCTGGATTTGCGATGGTACAGACGCTGATGATTATCACGAGAAAAGTATTGAAGTTAGAAGATTACATTACTCTCCAGCACATGGAGTCTATGAATAAGGTAATCGTACTGACGGGAACAATGGTAGGTGTAGCCTATTTGACGGAGTTATTTATCTCTTGGTATTCGCAGTATGCCTACGAGCAGTTTGCGTTTTACAATCGAGCTACGGGAATTTACTTCTGGTCATACGTAGGTATGATGGGATGTAACGTACTAGCACCGCAAATCTTTTGGATTGAAAAATACCGAAGAGATATTTGGTTGACTTTCTTTATGTCCATCTTTATTAATATTGGAATGTGGTTCGAGCGGTTTGTGATTATTGTATCCACATTAGCTAGAGATTTCTTACCATCAAGTTGGAGTTACTACGTTCCTACTTGGGTAGAAGTAGGTATTTATTTGGGTACGTTTGGATTGTTCTTCACGTTGTATTTAATTTTTACCAGAGTTGCTCCCGTAGTGGCCATAGCGGAGGTGAAAAGTATATTAAAAACATCTGGTTCGCAATACACAGGTTTATCCAATGTGAAGCCTTTCGATCCAGAGAAAGTGGAGAAGGTTGTAGCTGCTGCTGCCCACGCTGAACAAGATGAGCATTAATTTTTGAAAAGTTTTTTTGAAAAATATTAAAATCAATGAAAGAACATACTGACGTTTTATTTGGCTTGTACGACGATGAGGATGATCTTTTTCACGCCATCGAAAAAGCACAGAAAGATCACTTAGATATTTATGATGTGTTCACGCCATTTCCCGTTCACGGACTAGATGAAGTGTTGGGGTTAAAAGAAAGCCGGCTACATATCGCTGGTTTTATCTACGGGGCTATCGGTTGCTTGACTGCGTTTTTATTTATGTCTTGGGTCTTTACGAGGGATTGGCCAATTATTTTTGGGGGAAAACCCTACTGGTCAGTACCTGCATTTATTCCCATTACCTTCGAGTTGACGGTATTGTTCTCCTGTGTTGGTATGGTCATCACTTACTACACGATCAATGGCATGGGACCAGGTGTGGATAATCCTACTTTGCACGATCGTATCACAGACGATAAGTTCTGTTTGGCACTCGACGTGACAGAAAGTTCTAGAGAGGAGATCGAAGATTTGAAAGGATTCTTTGATAAAACGGGTGCAACGGAAATGAACATCAAGACCATTTAAATAATTGTTAGATAGGTTTACCAGATTTTTAAAAATCTCTGTAAACGCAACAATCAACAGAATGAAATTAAAGAAAAGCATTTTTATATTGATCGTAGCAGTTGTAATTTTTGCTAGCTCGTGCTCTACAACCGCAGAGCATCCTGGCAAGGAGTACATGCCCGACATGGGACATTCCATTGCTTACGAATCAAATGTTTACACAGATTATTATTACAACACTTGGGAAAAGGCAAGTGTAGAAAAAGGAAGTGGTAAGACCTTACTGGAATTATCATCTCCACGAAAACCAATTAAAGGAACTATTGCTCGTGGGTACGCTGGTAGAGCAAACCCTACCTCCGATAAGATCGGTACTATTCATCCTAACGGTCACGTTCCTTTTCACTACGAGGATACCGAAGCAGATCGAGCTAAAGCATCGGCAGAAATGATTAATAATCCATATCCCATTACCGAAGCAGCTTTGGATAATGGAAAAGCGATGTATAATATTTTTTGTGCTACTTGCCACGGTGAAAAAGCAAATGGTAATGGATACCTTGTCAGAGATGACGGTGGAAAATATCCTGCTCAACCAGCCAACTTAATCAATGAAGAGTTTACCGAGGCTTCTAATGGACGATTTTATTTTGCTTTGATTTATGGGAAAAACGTGATGGGAGGATATTCCGATAAAATATCTTACGAAGAGAGGTGGAATGTTATTCATTATATCAGATCGCTTCAAGCCAAGGAATACGGAAAACGGTATGATCCTAAAATTAATACACTTAGTCCTAATACCGCAATTCCAGGAGAAACCAAACCCGTAGTGGCACAAGTAGTGGAAGAAGAAAAAATGGAAGAAAATACTGGTGATGACGATCATAGCCACGAAGGAGATCACAGCGGAGACGATCACAATCACGAAGGAGATCACCACGACGGCGAACACGATCATGACGATCACTAGTACTCAAATATTAGCATTCAAAAAATAAAATAAGAGGTTTCTGGATAAATCTAAATATTTAATTCAGCCTCGGCATTTAAAATATTCATAATGAATCAATTCATTTTTTTAAAGCAAGAAAAATACGTTTTAATAGGATTCATGATCCTAGGATTCGCTTGTCTAGCTTTAAGTTTTTTCATAGAGCCGCATGAGATCATGGTTATGGATCATGGTCATTTAGACGAAAAGCATACACATCATATGCGGTTTTGGAGTAATTTTTTACATAATGCAGTTTACTATTTGGGGATGTCATTTACGGCAATGTTTGCGTACTGTGCATTTATTAGTGCTTACGGAGGATGGTTTTCGGGAATGAAAAGATTGTGGGAAGCCTATGCGCTTTACATGGGGGTTGGACTTTTAACTATGCTGGTGCTCATCGTAGGCGTATGGATGCACTGGCACCATTTGTACCACTGGAATGATGAGTCTGCTGTAACACCGGGAGATCCTCACTTCGACGAAATTTTGTATGGTAAAAAAGCATTTTTGAATAAGTACTGGTACACATTTGCTACCATCATCTCAGTAGGTGTGTGGTATCTGCTTACCGTGAAAATTCGCTCCCTATCAATTAAGGAAGATAGCTTAGAGGCTGGAGATTACAGCGCGCATAATTCTATGAGATATTGGATGGCTGCGTTTTTACCATTTGGTGCTTTTACGAGTGCAGTACTTATCTGGCAGTGGATGATGTCCATTGACGCTCATTGGTATTCCACGATGTACGCTTGGAACGCAACGGCTAGTTTTTTCTGTGGTCTGTTGTCCTTGACTATATTGATGTTAATCTATTTGAAGTCAAGAGGTTATTTTCCGCATATCACAGAAAATCACATGCACGACTTAGGAAAATATTTGTTTGGGTTTAGTGTTTTTTGGACTTACACTTGGTTTTCGCAGTACATGCTTATTTGGTATTCCAACAACGGTGAAGAAACAATCTATTTTGTGACTCGAAGAGATCAGTATCCGATTTTATTCTACGGTAATTTAGTATTGAATTTTGCTTTGCCATTTCTAATTCTTATTAGAAATTCATCTAAAAGGAAATTCGGTACGATTGGTTTTGTGGCGTTTATCACCTTCTTCGGTCATTGGTTTGACATCTTCTACATGGTTAAGCCTGGCGCATTAATTAATATAGCTGGAAGTCAAGAAGCAGCCTTCGAATTAGGAGCGGTTTCGGGCTATTATCTACCGGGATTAATAGAGTTGGGGATATTCTTAGGATTTACTGCCATGTACGTTTATTTTATTTTTAACCAACTGACAAAGGCTTCATTAGTGCCCAAAAAAGATCCGTATATCGGAGAAAGTATTACGCATCATGTGATATAAAATCTGAGTACAAAATATAGGTTATACTATTATAACTTTTTGTAAAACTTTAGTGCTTTTTGCCAACTTGTAGTAAAACTATTTTGTTATACAATAAACTAAAATAGAACTTTTAATATGAATTTTTTGATAATATTCGTTTGTATCGTATTAACCGCCGTGGTACTTGTTCAGTTAGGAAAAGTAACCGAACTAGCACGCTCCATGAGAGGGGAAGAACAGGCGCAAGAAGATATGAATACAAGACAAGGATTACTAGGTATGGTATTCATGGTTGTCTTCATGTTTCTGTGTTTGGCTTCTGCGTGGTATTATAAAAACTGGATGTTAGGATTTGGTCCTCACGACCCTGCTTCCGAGCACGGAGGGCAATTGGATCAAATGTTTAGAATTACTTTAGGATTTACCTACGTCGTATTTGTAATCACTCATATTGCGTTGTTTTGGTACGCATGGAAGTATAGAGGTAGAAAAGGACGCAAGGCTTTATTCATGCCTCACGATACCAAGTTAGAAATTGTGTGGACGGCAGTACCAGCTATCACCATGTGTTTTTTGGTAATCAACGGTTTGATCGCTTGGAACGATGTGATGGGGGATGACGGCGATGAAGATATTGAGATTGAGGCTACGGCCCAACAGTTTTCTTGGACAATGCGCTACCCTGGGCAAGATGGAAAACTGGGAGGAAAAGACTACAAGATGATCACGGGGCTTAATCCTCTAGGTCAAGATTTGTCTGATGAGAAAAATTATGATGATTTTATCGCTGATGATATTGTACTTCCTGTAGGTAAGAAAGTCAGAGTGCGTATCACCTCAAAAGATGTATTACACAATTTTGATCTACCTCACTTTCGAGTAAAGATGGATGCTATTCCAGGGTTACCTACCTATTTTTATTTCACTCCTAAGATTACCACGGAGGAGTACCGAAAAAATCTGAGTAAGTACCCAGAGTACCAAGCACCAGATCCCAATAATCCCGATAAGAAATTATGGGAAACCTTTAATTACGAATTGGCTTGTGCTGAACTTTGTGGATCAGGGCATTACAATATGAAAAAAATAGTAAGAATTGTTTCTGACGAAGAGTACGCTGATTGGTTAGAAAAACAAAAGTCATTTTATTTTTCTACGCCGCTTCGATTCTCCGCCGAAGATCCTAATAAAGATGTATTATTTGAGCATGAGGATCAACTGAGAGCACAGGATTTCAAAACAACATTTGAAAGTGCGCTTACGGCTTCGGATGTAGCGGAAAAAACTATCTTACTGGATAAGGTAGAGTTCGCCTACGCAAGTGCAGATTTGACTCCGTTATCTATTTATCAGTTAAATCACTTAAAGAATCAGTTAAACGAAAATCCTGAGGTTAGGATCGAACTGGCTGGTCATACTGATAATACTGGAGGTGACGAAGCAAATCTTAGTTTATCCCAGAAGCGGGCGGATGTAGTTTTCAATTATTTGAGACAAAGAGGTGTTGACGAATCGCGAATGGTCTCGACGGGATACGGTTCGGCTGATCCAATTGATACCAACGAAACGGACGCAGGACGTAAGAAAAACAGAAGAACAGAAGCAAGAATCATTGCACAATAAATAAATAATTCACACAAACAATTATCCTATATTGGATAAATAAATATTTTAAAAGTTTTTAATAATGGCTGATATTAAAACTGCTAAGAAACTTTCCGAAACGGATTTGCTGATTGAAGAGTACGGCTACGATGATCACTTTCACGAATATCACGACGAAGATAAGTACCAATCCAATTTTGTAAGTACTTATATTTTTAGCATGGATCACAAAGTGATTGCTAAACAGTTTTTGATTACAGGAATGTTTTGGGGTGTTATGGGGGCATTGATGTCTCTAGTTTTCCGCATGCAATTGGGTTTTCCCGAAGAAAGTTTAGCATGGTTAAAACCAGTTTTAGGAAAATGGATAACCGTAGTGGACGGAGTAGGTACATTGGCTCCCGAATTTTACTACGCTTTAGTAACAATCCACGGTACTGTAATTGTATTTTTCGTACTGACAGCGGGACTGAGTGGTACATTTAGTAATCTATTAATACCCCTACAAGTGGGAGCGAGGGATATGGCATCGCCACTTCTGAATATGTTATCCTACTGGTTCTTCTTCTTGGCGGGTGTGATTATGTTTGCTTCCTTATTTTTGAGTACGGGGCCCTTTTCTGGTGGTTGGACAGCCTATCCACCGCTTAGTGCTTTACCGCAGGCATCATCGGGATCAGGTGCAGGAATGACGATGTGGACGAT
Organism: Bacteroidota bacterium; assembly: GCA_039027925.1. GTDB lineage: Bacteria > Bacteroidota > Bacteroidia > Chitinophagales > Saprospiraceae > CAJQQY01. The sequence goes on along the minus strand of JBCCJE010000002.1, from coordinate 11,297 downwards.
GAGTCTGGTATTCTTCGTAGTATCTGTTCTGCTTGGTGGTATTAATTACGTCACCACGGTTCTCAATCTCAGAACTAAAGGAATGACCATGTGGAGATTGCCATTAACAATTTGGGCATTTTTCATTACAGCTATTATTGGTATCCTTTCTTTCCCCGTTTTAGTAAGCGCATTTTTCTTATTGATGTGTGATAGAGCTTTGCAGACGAGTTTCTTTTTGAGTGAAATATTTATCGGAGGAGCAGCCTTGGATCACGTAGGGGGTAGTCCTGTACTGTATCAGCACTTGTTCTGGTTCTTAGGACACCCTGAGGTGTATATCATCATTTTGCCTGCAATGGGGCTGGTATCGGAAGTACTTTCTGTACATTCTAGAAAACCAATCTTTGGATACCGAGCAATGGTTTACTCCATTCTAGCAATCGCATTCCTTTCATTTATTGTGTGGGCACACCATATGTTTATGTCAGGTGTGAATCCTTTTATCTCTAACTTCTTCGTAATCTTTACATTGATTATTGCCGTACCGTCAGCGGTGAAGGTATTTAATTGGATTGCGACTTTGTACGGAGGAAATATCAGATTTAATGCAGCCTCGTTATTCTCTATTGGTTTTGTATCCCTATTTATTTCGGGTGGACTGACGGGGATTTTCTTAGGAAACTCTGCTATTGATATTCAGATGCACGATACCTACTTCGTAGTGGCTCACTTCCACATCGTAATGGGAGTAGCAGCATTCTTTGGAATGTACGCAGGGGTTTACCACTGGTTTCCTAAGATGTACGGTAGATTTATGAATGAAACGCTTGGTCGTATTCATTTCTGGGGAACATTGATTGGGGCGTACGCCGTGTTCTGGCCAATGCACTACATCGGCATGGCGGGTGTACCAAGAAGATACTATGCCTTTGATGCGTTCGAGAATTTCTCCCACTTTGGTAATATCAATAAATTTATCACCATTGCTGCAGTAGTTGTATTTGCTTTACAAGTATTGTTTATCATCAATTTCTTTTACAGTATTTGGAAAGGTAAAAAAGTAACGACTAGAAATCCATGGGGTGCTACTACACTCGAATGGACAACACCGATCAATGCAGGACACGGAAACTGGCCCGGGAAAATTCCTTCTGTACAGCGATGGGCTTACGATTACGGAAAAGATGGAAAAGATTTTATCCCACAGATTGTTCCGCTTGCCGAGGGAGAGGCCGACGCAGGAGATCATTAACTTATTAGTACCAACAAAAAGAAACGGAATCACAGATTAATTGATGAGAGCAAAAGCCATAAATAGATACAGCTTAGATAGTTCTTTTTTTAGAAAAATAGCTGACTACAACATGCTGTTCAAGTTCAAGTTGAACATGCTTGTTGTATTCTCAGCGGCTATGGCGTACTTAATTGCTTTAGAATCAGAGGTGAATTGGTGGATATTTACGGCATTATGTCTTGGAGGATTCCTCGTAACGGGTGCTTCCAATACGCTGAACCAAGTACTTGAAAGAGATACCGATCAATTGATGAAAAGGACAGCTGATCGTCCGCTTGCGGCCAATCGGATGGGGATTTCCGAAGCGATAATGATTGCGGGTTTTACGAGCATGTTTGGGATTACCTTGTTAGCTTTTATTAATCCGTGGACTGCGGTACTGGGAACTATTTCGTTGATTCTGTATTCTTTTTTATATACCCCAATGAAAAGGGTATCTCCGATAGCGGTATTTATAGGAGCTATTCCGGGAGCACTTCCTACCATGATCGGATGCGTGGCTGCTCAGGGAGAACTTACTGCCTTAGCTATAGTTTTGTTTGGGATTCAGTTTATGTGGCAGTTCCCACATTTCTGGGCAATTGCTTGGGTAGGACACGAAGATTACACTAATGCTGGTTTCCGATTGCTGCCCTCCAAAGATGGAGAAAAAGATAGTAATACTGGTTTGCAATCCTTTCTTTTTGCTTTGATGTTAGCAGCTATTGGGTTCATACCCTACTTTATGGGAGTAACTGGATTGATGTCTGCACTTGTTGTTGGAGCAGCGGCATTGATGTATTTGGCTTATTGTTGGAATCTTTATAAGAGATGTACTAAGGAAGCTGCTATGAAAGTCATGTTTGCTTCTTTTGCTTATTTGCCAATAGCCCTAGTGGCTCTAGTTTTAGATAAAATTTAGTAAAAATATAGTTGGTCAAATTTTGTAATTAAAAATTCGTAAAAGAATGAATGCAACTATTTTTGATGTGAAACCTAATCAAACGAAAAATAAGATACACCCGCAAAAGTTTGCCCTCTGGGTAGCTTGTGCTAGTATTGTGATGATGTTTGTGGGGTTCACGAGTGCTTTTGTGGTAAGGAGAGCAGCAGGAAATTGGTTGGAGTTCAATCTACCAAGTCTGTTCTACTGGAACGCAGGGTTAATAGTAGCGAGTAGTTTAGTGTTACATTTTTCGAAGGTATCGCTGAGAAAAAGTAATTTTTCGCAATATCGAACCCTGCTCGTTACTGGAGTGCTCATGGGATTCGGATTCGTAATTCTTCAATACGAGGCGTGGATGCAAATGATGAGTGATGGAATATATTTGGACGGAAATCCTGCGGGTTCATTTGTTTATGTTATCTCAGGGGTGCATGCAGCACACGTTTTAGGTGGAATTATCGCTTTATTTGCGGCTTTGTTTCACGCTTACACGTTGAAGGATTTCGTGACGAAAGGAAGATTGCATAGGCTTGATCTTACCGTGACTTACTGGCACTTTGTAGGCATATTGTGGCTCTACTTGGTGTTCTTTTTTGTACTGAACTCCTAGAAGATTATTAACAAATATTAAACTGATAAAACAAAATCATTACAAATGGCTACAGATACAGCAGTACACGAACACGATCACCATCAGGAAATGTCAGAGCAAGATAAGTGGGCAGGTGGAAACCAACCACTAGATGCTAGCTATGGCAAATTGATGATGTGGTACTTTTTAGTTTCGGATGCTTTTACTTTCGCTGGCTTCTTGATCGCCTACGGTGCGATTCGATTCAGTATGCCTGCTTGGCCAGTACCCGATTTTGTATTCGCAAAAGTACCTTTCTTCCACGGTGAGTTTCCTCTGATCTTTGTGACCATTATGACTTTCGTGCTGATCATCAGTTCGGTGACGATGGTACGTGCTGTGCAGGAGGGACAAAGGAATAACAAACGGGGAGTAGTCTTTTGGATGGCTCTGACGATCATTGGTGGAGCATCTTTTTTGGGATGTCAAGCGTGGGAGTGGAATACTATGATAAACGGAGAAGGTGTAACTGTCACCAAAGACCCATTCTCGTCGCAGTTAGAATCTGGAATTTACATTAGTGGAGAGGAACTGATTGCGGCTGGTTTTGAGGAGAAAAAGGCTGCTGACGCTCCTGAACTCCAAGGGATGGAACTCGGAGGTCACGATCATAGTCACGGTCACGAGGGGGAGAAACACCACGAGGAAATTATGTATTATCTCAGACCAGGCACAGCAGATATTGAAGAAAATAGATACTTTGTGAAAAGAACACATGATAAATATTTCTCTGAGCTAAAAGCCGAAAATGAATTATCTTTTGAAGTAAAAGATCCTTATCTCATCACCTATGGTCACGATACGCATTTATATGAACCTGCAGCATTCCGTTCGGCGGACGGAACGATTAAAAAAGAAGAATTTGGTCCTATTGCTTTTGGATCATTATTTTTCTTTATAACAGGCTTTCATGGATTCCACGTATTTTCGGGAGTAGCATTTCTCGTAATCATTATGGTCAATGTAGCGAGTGGACTGTATCACAAGCGAGATAACCAATACGAGATGGTCGAGAAAATTGGATTATATTGGCACTTTGTAGATTTGGTATGGGTATTCGTATTTCTTTGTTTTTATTTGCTGTAAAATACTTTGGTCAGTCAGGGAAAATTTAAAATAGATTAAGAAAATATAATTAAATATAGATGGGTCATTTAACTTACGAAGAAAGTAAAAAAGTAGTATTCAAGGGGCTAATTCTCCTTGGTGTTGTAACGATAGTTGAGGTTGTAATAGCATTGTTGGCTAATGGTCACGTTGTGTCCTCCATTGATATAGGAGACGGTTGGATGCGCTATCCTTACATGTTAATTATGATTGGTTTGAGTATTTACAAGGCGTATTTTATTGTATATGAATTTATGCACATGCGCTACGAAGTGAAGGGGCTAGTGGCTAGTGTAATTTTACCGATGGGGCTTTTGGTTTGGGCGATTGTCGCCTTTTTCAACGAAGGAGCATCCTACGGCGAACGTAGAAACGTAGTCAAAGAACGAAATAAACAACAGGTGGAGGCCACCTACCGGGTCAAAGATATTGGCTCAATGGACGATGAAGTCAAGACCCTGAAAGAGTAGAAAAATTAAATAACATTTTAAGAAGGTGAGCCTAACAATCTCACCTTTTTTTTGTTATAAATGTTAGTAAAAATTTTGATTCTAGCCAGTCAATCGAAGTAAATTAAATCATGAAAAAAAGTAAGTTTCAAATTTTTGTCTTATTCATTATTCTCATCGGCTTCCCCGCACTCTCTTGGTATTATTTAAAATCAGGTTTTGATTATCAAATGACTGCTAGGGCAGAACTAAAAGACTACGGAAACCTTACTACTTTCAGCTTCACAGATATGGAAGGTAAGGAACTGAATCAAGATAGCTTGAAATCAAAAATGGTAGTCCTAGCATTTCTGGGTAAAAATGATGAGATCAATAATGACATGCTAGAAATCATCGGTCGGTTGAATCAGCAGTTTGGTGATAACGAATCTTTGCGATTACTGGTAGGTACGTTACAGCCAGAAAGAGATTCATTAGCGAAGCTAAAGCAAGTGTTTACTTCTGGAAATTACATAGCAGATCAAGTAGTCCTTTACCGAGGGGATAAGGACAAAATACAACGATGGCTAGGAAAAGAAATTAAGATACCAGTAGAATGGATAGAGAATGAAGATGGCGTACACGATATTAGAATCGTAGAGAATGACAATCCCGAACTAGAAGATTATCCTTTCTTTGTAGTCACTGACACCAAGCATAAAATTCGAAATTTTTACCACATACAAAAACAACCCGAAATCCACCGTATGGTAGAACACATTGCCCTGCTGTTACCTAGAGAACCAGAGATTGATGCTGTTTATGTACCTGAAAAAGAAAAGTAGTCTATTGCAAATAATGATAGATGAGTATTTGATCATAACGATTTTTTAAACGCAAAAATTAAGAAGATGGAACGATCATTACAGCCCAATAAGCCACTCGAAAAAAGACTGAATATTTTAGCCGTCGTCGTTTCCTTGCTGGTTATGCTACTGGTGGGGATTATGCGAAGGCCAGAATTTAAGATTGCAACGGATATTGACTTTACGTTTCTTCCTCCATTTCACTCCACACTAAACGCGTTGGCCGCCGTAGCCTTGATTGCCGCTTTGTATTTTATCAAGAATAAAAATATGAAGGCGCACCGAAATGCGATCTACGTAGCTTTAGCGTTATCTGCTATGTTTTTGCTTTCTTATGTGGTCTATCATTTCACCAACGAGGCAGTTCGTTTTGGAGACATTAACCACGATGGGGTAGTGGATGCTGCCGAAAAAGCTGCGGTAGGAAGTACTAGAACGATCTACTTAATTTTATTGATTACTCACGTGAGCCTTGCGGGACTCATACTTCCTTTCATCCTTCTTACTTTTAATAGAGCATTTACTAATCAATTTGAACGACACAAAAAAATAGCCAGATGGGTGTATCCTCTGTGGTTGTACGTAGCAGTTACTGGCCCTATTTGTTACTTAATGCTCAGACCTTACTATCCCGTTTAGCGAAGCCTTTGTGGAAGAATTTATGTATATTTGTGGTAGATTTTAAAAGTAAAATTAAGGTCATATGAAAAATAAATTAATGAAATATTTTACGTTTTTAGCTTTGACATTTGCACTTAGCATAGCTACGATAAACCAAACTCAGGCGCAATGTCCAATGTGTAGAATGTCCGCTGAAAATAACTTAAAAGATGGAGGTTCGGCTGGTAAAGGACTAAACGCAGGCATCCTCTACATGCTATCAACTCCATACTTGTTAGTTGCTGGACTGGGTATTTATTGGTATCGAAACAGAAGAAGGGAAGATGAAAAAGAGGAACCAGAAATTGGATTTTCCGAAAATTAAAAGTTAACTAGAGATCATCTTCTGATTAGATCATAAAATAAAATGGCGTTAGTAAATCAAATTACTAACGCCGTTTTTATTTGATCGTTCGGGGAAAATTAGTTTCAGCTATTTCTCAGAGCATATCGCTTCAGTCTTGCTTTTTTCTATTCTTTGCTTTCTCATCTCATTTCTCTCATTCCGAGAAAATATTAAGCCCTCGGACTAGCGTATCCACCCCTACCTATCGGAATCATAAATCCCGTAGTGATCGCAAAATTTCTATTTCTAAAGTCTAAGTCAATCACGGGGAGGTTATCTAGTTTTTTGAATCCGTGAGTATATCGGGCATCGAGGAAAAGTTTTGTCCTACCCAAATCGAGTGTACCTCCTGCACCAACTGACCCCCCAATATCAAAACGAGAAATATTCAAAGCATCTAGATCAATATCTTCTCTAATCAAATTGATATCTATAATAAAGTTGGTAGCAGTTCGAAACTCGGCCGAATTGGCGTAACTCATGGTCGGTCCCGCCGTGACGTATCCTCCTAGAGATCCATTTCCAAAATTGTATTTTGCTAGTAAGGGTACTTCTACGTAATTCAAATCGGTGATTACTTTTACGCCGACTGGCAGGGGAATATCTATAAAATCCAAAGGAATAGCCAGATTCATATCAAACCCTTTTTTAGAATAATTCACTTCGGGTTGGAATGCAAATCCGTTAGCAATATCTACTTCTGCTACTGCGCCAAAGGTAAAAGAACGATTGGCGTCGGTACTAGGAACTCCAATAATGGATAAATCGGGCGTAGAAATGTTGGCGTAATTGACCCCTGCTTTTAATCCTAGAGAAACTTGGGCGATGGTAAATGTTGCGAATAAAAGTGCTAGCCCAGTTCCAAATAATTTTTTCATCCTGTTCATAATATCAAAGTTTTAGTGTGTTGGAAAGTAAGTGTCGAAGGTTCGACGGTCCATTTGGCTTGATGAGAGATATGACAACAAGATGCACCCTTTTATCTGTTAATTGGAGTTAAGCAATTGGTAAGGTTTTATTAAAAAAAATTGGAATGTAAAAAATGAATCTTAAAAAAAGTTAATTTCGAGGGTTTTGTAACAACATACACAGATAGTTAATTGAAAATTGAAAATTGAAAATTAACCCGAACGTAAATTCACGTTAATTCGATAATTTTCAATTTTTCATTTTCAATTTTCAATTTTTCCACAGTCCTATTCAAGGCTAAACCCCAGGTTAGATCGAACGAATAAATCATTAAATTCATTTCTACCCACCAAAAAGTTGATGGCCATTTTTCCACGCAAAAAAGTAATGTAGGCACCGCCACCGTAGCTAGATTGCCAATCCTCAAAACTAAATTGATCCTTAAAGAAAACTCGACCTCTATCGTGGAAGGCAAGTAAGCCAATATCTAAGGGTAAAAATTTCTTACCAATCGTTCCTAAATCGTAGCGTAACATGGTATTTACGTACATGCCCGATGTCCCCACAAACTGATTACTATTGTACGCCCTTAGGTTACGATTATTTCCCAGAGAAACCATGTGGTAGTAAGGGGCATCTCCGTAATTATATCCCCCGCCGAGTTTGACAATCCAAGTAGTGGGTCGGATAAGTTGGGTTGTAAAATACTGAATAGCGGAAGCCTCTAATTTTCCGTAGGTTTCAAAATCTCCCTCGACACTTCGGTACAGTGTATTTTCGATTTCGATTCTAACGCCATCATCTGGCATATCAAATTGATCCAGCAAATCAATATCAAAACTCGTTCGAAAAAATACCATAGAGTTTCTACCAAGGGCATACTCTGGAACATCTCGATTCATAGCAACCAAGGATTCTTCCTCATCAATTCTGATGTGATGATGCTCTATCCCAACTGAATATCTGAAATGACTTCTGCTGAAAAATCCCTTTTCCAGTCCAGCGGAGAATGCGTAGTTGTTACTCCTTACTTTGTAAAATCGCTCATCATCTAACGCATCGCTAAATTCTGAATCATTGCCTAGTCCGTAAATATCATCGTAGCTAGTATCGTTGATCGCCATCCTACCCCGTAGCCGTAAGTTTTGATTATTGATAAAGTCATTATAAATGTAATCTGGTTTTACCTTGATTGAGTTCAATCCAGGGATGTACTTGACGAGTAGGATTTTTTTATCCTTAAATACAGGTTTGTTGAACCCCTTGCCAACTTTGGTGAACTTAGCGTAAATTCCAATCTGCTCATCCGAAGCAAAATAAGGGGAAACGTTAGGGATGAGATAAGAACTTTCGAAATCATAGACATTATACTGTGGTGAATAGTACGGGCGATGAATCATGGTTTCCTCGGAAGTTACAATGGTGTCTTCTTTTTCGGTATCGTAAACTAAGGTTTGTTTTATGTCGTGCGTCACTTTAGAAAAGTCCTGAATGACGTCGTTGCCCTCGCCTCCAATGATTCTAACTAAAATGGAGGCAGTAGTATTTCCAAGTACGTAAAACTGGTCATTGCCACCCAATCCGTAAACATGTATTTCTTCTGTTACATTTTTTGAAAAAGTTTTCTCTTGGAGTAATGTTCTCTCGGAGTCTTCATCTCTTGGGCTGTACATTTTGATGGTGACATCACCAGAGGGTTTTCTTTCTATTTCGAAAATTTCTTTTTCGTTGGAACCCAAAATCAAGCCTTGCTTCGAAAACCGTTCTTCGATGTAGTCAGGTATCTTATCCAATTCATCTAATCTAGCTAGGAGTGTTTTCTTTAATTCTTCGGAGGAGAAATCTCTAATTTCTTCGGGTAAATATTCAAAGGCTTCGGCTATATTTTCTTCATTAAAAACTGACTGCAAATAATCCGCTGCTTCCTGCCAATCTGATTTATCTAATTTTGAATTTAAAAAATTAGTCAAGTGCCTACCTTGAAACATCAGGTTGTAAACCGAGTTAATTTCTTCATCAAAATTAGCAGTATGCGGCGTAAACTTTAAGTAAGGCTTCAATATTTTTCCCTCATAAATCGGAAAAACGTGGTCTCGATCTTTTGGAATAGGCTTGAACAAATAGTGCTTCCCCTCCTTGTAGCCCGCCCATTTCCAGTTGTCCCCGTGCCGATCCCAATCGCCTACCCAAACATCAAACATAAATGCTCGTGCTACTGCCTGCTTATCCAATTTGTTTTCATGACTCTTAAAAAGGTAGCGATACATAGCATTGGAGGATTTAATTTTATCCGCCCCCGCAAAGCCCGAGCGATTCTTCTTTTTACTTTTTGGTCGTTCTTCCACCGTGCCTACTAGCCCCGCAAACTGCTCTCTGTACTTTCCAAGGCGAGGGTCATCGGGCATGACGTAAGCCCTCGGTCGCATGTGTAAAATATCAGTATTGTCCAGCAGTACCGAGGTCACGACGTCGCCAAACGGCAATTGATTCGCAATGAGTTCTTGGTTAAAATCCGAGACCACCGTATTATTCAAAACGTAATCGGTATTTCTTCTCACATTTTTGTTGACGGATCGAAATCCAAACTGTCGGCCATCGGGAAGGACAAACTTCAGGGCATCCGTTTGTTTGCCGCCTCCTTTGGCAAATGGCACCATACCCCCTTCGTAGCTTCCGATATCCAGATAGGGAAGTTTTACCGGCGTCGTCCACTCACTTCGGTAGAGTTGCCCCATCATCTTGGTTCTAAATTTTCCAGCCTCGTACTGAATGCCCGGAATGATAGTCGCTAGGTCCGTATTTATTTTTTTGATAAATGCAGAATCCACTTCGTACTGTAACGCTTGCTGGCAAGGATTCAAGCGGTAATTAAAAGAGGTACAATCTGCTACCTCATTATCATCGCAGTTTGAGCAAAAAAGATTTTTTTCAAACAATACTTTTCCAAATTTGTCTATCACCTTGGAGTCAACCTTTCCATCCTTAAAATACTCCAAAACGGTAAAGGCTAGTTTGGAGCTTCGAAAAATATTTCGCTTGTATTTTGCCGTTTTTTTTGATTTGTAGGTAGCGCCGCTGTTGATAAAATAATGATCGCCCGCTTGCATGATCTGAGTATCGAATTCGTGTCCCGATACGTAGATGACGTTATTGTGTTCGCTCAAGATCCGTTTGAGTTTTTGAGTATAAATCTTGTACTTGCTATTCGACATGTCTCTCGGAGAGCCATCATTTCTTTTGTAAGAAAGATAGGGCCCACCAAATATGGGGATAAAGGTTTTCCAATCATACACCTTTCCGCTAAAGTATCCCGAAGAGTAAACGGGATGGTGAGCCGCCACAATGACATTTTTATCCGAGTTGTCATCTATCGCATCTTCCAGCTCTTCCCAAAATTCTTCTTCAAATAAAACATCGCACGTAGAACTCGTCAGCGCAGGTCGTTCGTGGGGGTGCATAAACCATTGTGAATTGATGGTGATAATTACCAGATCATCACCTACTTCAATTTCGTGTGGCCCCGGACAACCATCATCAGGAGAAAAAGAATGATCTGTATTTACGTTGTTTTTGAGGTAGGTTTCTAGTAGCTTCACGTGCGCCCAACCATCTTTTCCAGAATTGTCCCAGTCTCGATCCCCAGAGATGAAATGGATTTTCACCTTCGGATTTTGGATTTGAGCAAAGGCAGTCAGTAGTTCCTCATTCCAACTCGGCGCACCCTTACCCCGATTTTTTTTGCTCATGTCACCTAGTACCAAAAGAGAGGTAGGCTGCTGCTCGGAATTTAATTGTTTTAAAAGTTGCTGAAAATAAGGGGACTCGGGTTTTAAGCCAGCAATATTGCCGATGAGATAGGCTTTGTGATTGGGGACGGACTGAGCGTTAAGTATGATGGGAAAAAATAAAAATACTAAAAATCTACAGGTGGATCGGATGGAAAAAATAATAATCGGTGACGACAACGATCGGTACATGCGGTAGGTATTAAGAAATATAAATTTAGAAATATGAATTGAGCCAAGTTCTGTATGCAGTCTCTAGCTGTGCATTAATGTCAATCCCGAAGGTATGAAAAGATTGTAGATAACAGCAGAACATCCAAGTCGGCAATTCTACATTTGACCTTTACGAACGTAAGTTGATTGT
>JBCCJE010000001.1:0-22862 GCA_039027925.1 Bacteroidota bacterium | reverse complement strand
CTGAACAGATATATTTATGGTACTACCACCAATGACCATCTCTATCGTTTTCATCCAGATAATGTCAGCGGGACTTATGAAATTATAACTGCTTCTGGTAGCTATATATCTGGATTATCTATATTCCAGTCAGGAAATGCGACTGGGTTTGTCAATGATGCCAACCCAAAATACTGGGGTACACTCGATTTGACTACTGGATTAGTCACTCCTTTAAATAATCTAAGTGGTAGTCCTGCTGATGGAGCAACGATGTATTGTAGAAGTCCGAATATTGCAGAAATATGCAATGATGGCATTGATAACGACGGTGACGGATTAATAGACTGCGACGACCCAGATTGTTATTTGGCGGCTAATTCTGGTGATGCGGATAAAGATGGAGATGGAATAGGAAATTCTTGCGATCTGGATGATGATAATGATGGGATACCTGATGCAGATGAATATTGTATCATTGATGAAGATTTTGATGACAATACTTTACATGAGCTATTGGAAGAAAGTACTTCGAATCGTTCGCCAGAGGTAGATATAACTTATAGTGGAGGTACTGCCAACTTTAGCCAACCTTCAAATAGTACTCAAACAAGAAAGTATATTCGAACGATAGATAGCACACTTTATAACAAAAGTTTTTGGTTTGAAGTAACTGCTATTATTCCTAACTCTAATTCGCCAGCAGGCACTCCTTTTATAGGTTTAGGATCTGGTACAGCAAGTACAGTATATTTTGGAGAGCCAGATCATCCTATTCTTGGTGTGAATGTAAGACCAGACTACAATAACATCTATTTTCATGATAAAATACCAGGAGACGTTTACACTTCTGGAAATTCAAATAATGTCACAGATGTCTCGAATACGCAAATGAAATTTCGAGTAAGTTGGGATGCAGTAACAAAAATAGCACGATTTGCGGTTGATGAGAATTATAGTGGAGGTATTTTTATTACTGATTACGAAAGGTTACTTGACGGAAGTGATAATGGTTTTACCAATAGTAATATGAGAATTTACATTGGAGGTGGAGCTGGAATTATATATGATGATTTATTGATTTATATCGATTGTGATTTAGATGAAGATGGAATAAGTAATTCCATTGATTTAGATTCAGATAATGATGGAATATTTGATTTGGATGAGGCAGGGCATACTGCTACTGACACCAATGACGACGGAATCATTGACGGTAGTAATTCTTTATTTGGAGCAAATGGGTTATTTGATGCACTAGAAACTTCAGGAGATAATGGAATAATTAACTATTCAATATCCGATAGTGAAAACTCACCCGATGGAATATACGATTCATATGAATTAGATTCTGACGGAGACGGTTGTTTTGATGCTTTAGAGGAAAGTGTTTCTGATGTTGATACTGATGGTATTGCAGGAATCGGAGTTCCAACCGTGGATGCCAATGGTCTGGTAACTGCTATAACTTATAATTCACCACCTAATAATTTTTGGCAAAACCCAATACAGGTTGCACTAGCTTGTGATACGGATAATGATAACATTCCGCCTACCGTAGATATTGATGATGATAATGATGGGATTCCTGACTTAGAGGAAAGTATGTGCCAAAATGTCCAAGTTGGCTTGGGAAGTTGGTCACATAATTCTGCTCCTGAAGATCGAGGGACGAACTGGTCACCTGCATTATTTACAAGTTTAGACGACGAGGTTGTTGGTTCTGGTTTGAGCTCAGCATACGCTGTATCTCAGATAGAAATTTTAGGAATTAACCAAACTAGCCTAGAAGCTGCAATAAGTGATAATGACTACTTAGAGTATGGTTTTACCACAGCAGCAGGAATAAATAATATTTATATTTCCCAATTACGACATCATCTTATTCAGCGTAGTAGCTCGGCGGATGCTAACTACGGGTACGATTTTGCTATTCTATTTTCAACGGACAACTTTGGTAGTTACACAATATTGCAAGATTTAGTAACTGTCGCACCTACTGTACCTCCTTCTAGTTCACTTGAGAATATAGAGGTAGAACCAAAGTATGTTTTCTTAGATGAAGGGACATCTTATAAGGTACGGCTGTATTTTTTCAATAAAGTCACAGATCAATCTATTCCAATTATATTTGATGACTTTGCGATGTTCGTAATGACTTGCGACGGAGTTTATGATACAGATAATGATGGAATACCAAACTACTTGGATCTAGATTCAGATAACGATGGAATACTAGATGTGTACGAAGCAGGACATACTGCGGCAGATGCCAACAACGATGGCGTAATTGACGGTGCAGCAAGTCTTTTTGGAACAAACGGATTATTCGATGCATTAGAGACGACTGCTGATAATGGAACTTTAAATTATTCCATCGCTGATAGCGAAACCACGCCCGATGGTACTTACGATGCTTACGAATTAGATGCCGATGGAGATGGCTGTAATGATACCGATGAAGAAGGAATCTCTGATACCGATAGTGACGGCATAGCAGGAACGGGTGTAGCTACCGTTGATGTCGATGGTCTAGTAACTGCCATAACCTACGCTTCACCTGCTAATAATTTTTGGCAAAATCCTTCACTAAATGGTTGTCCCGAAATATGCAACGATGGCATTGATAACGACGGTGACGGATTAATCGACTGCGACGACCCAGATTGCTATCTGGCAGCTAATTCAGGTGATGCGGATAAAGATGGAGATGGAATCGGAAATTCTTGCGATCTGGATGATGATAATGATGGCATACTTGATACTGATGAATGCTACGTGGCACCAACGATAGTAACGACACCCTCGTCTGCTTTATTTAGCTCTAGTTTAAATGGAACGGCAGGTGTGGTATCAGGCAAATTAGCTGCGATTGATAAGGGGTGTTTAGATAGTATAACTGTAGATTTTGATTTTATATCTACCGGAGGAGATATTCCCAGTTTAGGTATTAGTGATGGTGGATTAAATTTACAAATTCAGTACGGAGGTGGCTTATCAGGAACTTCTCAAGTTACTTATACTTTCTCCGAAATTGTGGATGTTCGATTATTGCTAGGGAGTAATTCTCCATCTGAATCAGTCACCTTTATTACACCTTATGATAACATTACTCCTGGGGCAGGAAGTACCATCGAGTCAACCAGTCCTGTGGTGTGGAACAATGGAAATAATGGAACGCGTACTGTTTTCGAATTTATAGGCGTTAATCAAATCATCTTGGGTTTAGAGGGAAATAACTTAAATCAAAACCAGAGAATGCAGGTTGTAAACTATCTTGGAAATACTGGTTGCTGTGATACCGATGGTGATAGTATTTTTAATCACCTAGACCTAGATAGCGATAACGATGGATGCCCTGATGCTTGGGAAGGCAGTAAATATTTGTCTAATAATTTGAATCCTGATTCTAGCTTTATTGGGGGGATTGACGCAGATGGTATTCCTAATCTAGTAAACGGAGGACAAGGCGTAGGTACTAGTCAGGATAGTAATTATAAAGGGAAAAACTGTGAAGATGCCTGCGATCCGAGTCACCCAGATTTTGTAGATACTGACAATGATGGCTTTGGAAATTTTTGCGATAGAGATAGTGATAATGATGGGATTTTAGATGATGAAGAGTTAGAGTGCGTTAATGATATTTTTGATTTTAATGCTCAAGGTCTCGCAGATGGTACCGACCTGAACGGAAGGAACATCAATACAGAACTAAGCGGTGTGACCGCAAGTTTTTCGGTAACGGGAAATGTCAATGAATTTTCTAGTAATAATTTTCCGGGAATCGAAATAAGTGCTAACGCTGTGGTGGATAAAAATAATCCAGTCACCGCTACTATTGATTTTAGCGATGGCTTAAAAGATGTAGAAATAAGTATTTATGGGATTGATGGTTGGGACACTCCCGAGTGGGTAAGGCTTAATGGGTATTATCAAGGCGTACCGATAAATTATGGACTTAATTATAATGGTAATACGCTAGAGATAGACAGTTCAAGGTACTGGTACGGATCAGCCTTTGGCAATCAAGTAGGTACTTTAGTAAATTATCGCTTGGGGTATGAGTTTCCCTTGCTAGATAGTTTGGTGCTTGAATACCACATCAACGGTACAACTGCCGCTGAACCCAATACCATATATTTTAGAGTATCAGATGCGTGCCACCTAATGGATACGGATAATGACGGTATCTTTAATCACCTCGATTTAGATAGTGATGGTGACAATTGCCCTGATGTACTCGAAGGAATATATACGAGTGGTGAACATTATGATATTAATGGAAATTTGGTGGCTCGACCCGAAGGAATCACGCTATCCGATATACTAAATGATACCTTAGTTGGAGGTGTGAGTACCTTTAATGGTATTCCGCTGCGAGTGATTTCTAATGAAGCTCCCGGACAAGAGATTGGAACTGCTTTGGATAACTTACGAGTGGGATTGCTTTGCCCAGAGGTCTGTGATGATGGTATTGATAATAATGGCGATGGGTTTACAGATTTCGATGATCCAGATTGTTTTCCGTGTGTAGGAAGTGGATTATTGTCCAATAGTGGTTTTGAAAGTGATCTGACGGGGTGGAACAATTGGGGGAATACTACCATAACTTCCAATTCGCACGTAGGAACTAAAGCAGCTTTGGTTACTGACGGAGTAGGCGGTTTCGGACAAAGTGTAGCTGCAAATTCAGGGCAATCGTTTCAACTACAATTTTACGCAAAAAAGACAGGATCTGACCTCACGATGGGAGGGCTAAAATATTATGATACTAATTGGAATCAAGTGGGACTTGACGAGCTTAGGATAGTATATTCGTCATCGTATGCGTACCACACCGTTACGGGTACTGTTCCAGCAGGTGCAGCATACGTAGAAGGATATGGTTATAAAGTCGCAGGTACGGATAGTTTATTTATAGACGAAATGTGTCTGACCTTGGTCAATGACGTTTGTGGAGGAGGTACTGTGGTAGATAGCGATGGTGATGGTGTTTGCGATCCTTTTGATATAGACGATGATAATGATGGAATTAAAGATGTAGATGAAAGTATCTGTGATGTAACGACTGAAACCAGTATTGTGGATTGGGATCATAATGCTGCACCCACCCTTGCAGGAGGTATTAATGATGCCTCTCTAGTTGCTTCTGCCGCAGATGAAAGTTATGGTTCGGGACTGGGTGCTTATGAAAATGGATCGGTTCTCCAGATGCCTGGATTGGATCAGGTGGATTTGGCAAGTGCTATTGCAGATAATGATTACGTGGAATATTCATTCACTACCTTAGCAGGGATAAATTCATTTTACCTTAGTCGGTTTAGCATGACTAAACATGGCGTAATTTCAGGAGGTGATTATGGAGAGTATGGATATTCGCTAGCAGTACAAGCTAGTGATGATAATTTTACTACCAGCACATGGGTAGAAGATTTCTACGCAGTAGATCCTACTATAGACCCTAGTTGGGGAACGAATTTTTTTGGAACAGATAATAACTACTACGTATTTCGCCCAAATACAACTTATACCTTTAGAATTTACTTTTTTAATAAAATTACGGATGCCTCCGTCGAAGCGGTTTTTGATGATTTCAACATTTTTGTGAAAAAATGTGCGCTCCCTACGGATTTTGATGGAGACGGAATAAGTAATCACCTAGATTTAGATTCTGATAATGACGGACTTACTGACTTAGTGGAAGCAGGGCACGGCGCAGCAGACGCCAATAATGATGGTGTTATTGATAATGCTGATAGTGGCTCTGGCAATAATGGATTATTCGATGGCGTAGAAACCACTCCAGAGTCTAATACATATAATTACACCATCGCAGATAGTGAAACTACACCAGACGGAACCTACGATGCTTACGAACTGGATGCAGATGGAGATGGCTGTAATGATACCGATGAAGAAAATATAACTGATACAGATAGTGATGGAATCGCAGGAACAGGAGTTCCACCTATTGATGGAAATGGGCTAGTGACTTCCATAACCTATTCAGCGCCAACTTTAAATTATTGGCAGGACCCTGCAATACTAGGCTGTACAGAAATTTGTAACGATGGTATAGACAATGACGGTGATGGATATGCTGATTGCTTTGATCCTGATTGTCCTTGTTACGCGCCTATAGATTGTGATGCAGCTGATTTTTATCAATCAGTCAGACTGACATCAGGTATTACAGGTGAGGGGG
Source organism: Bacteroidota bacterium (assembly GCA_039027925.1). Lineage (GTDB taxonomy): Bacteria > Bacteroidota > Bacteroidia > Chitinophagales > Saprospiraceae > CAJQQY01. The sequence goes on along the minus strand of JBCCJE010000001.1, from coordinate 16,678 downwards.
TAAGTGGTGATTATGTGCTGTACAAAATAGATCCTGTTACCATAAACTTTGAATTCGTAGCAAACTTAACAGACAACGGCGTACCAAGAATCAATTCAATAGCGTACAATCCAACAGATGGTTTTATTTATGGAATTGATAATCAATCACCCTACACGATGTATCGAATCAATTCTACTGGAGCTGTTCAGAATTTAGGTGACGTTTCGGGATTGGTAGGAGAAAATGCGGCAGGTTGTATGGCTGCCAATGGAGATTATTATGTTTCTGGAGCTAGTGAAGATCTATACCTGATTGACGTAGCTACAAGAACGGCTACTTTAATTGGAAATATTGGATTTAAGATGTCTGACTTTGCTATCAGTCCGATAGATGGGATGTTGTATGCTTGGCATGACAACCAAAGTCGGTTGTATCGAATAGATCCAACTGATGCTTCAACTATTGTTATTGGTGCTGCGGATAACCAGTACGACGAATTTGGCGCGATTTATTTTAATACCCAAGGAGAAATAATTGCTTACGGGGACGATAACACTATAACAAGTACTAATCAGGAAACCTTGGTAAAAATTGATCCAAGTACAGGCGTTGTTTCCGCTTTAGGACAAGGCTTGAATACTGGTAGCAATGATGGATGTTCTTGTGCATTTGGAATAGAGATAACTAAGGCTGCGGTGGACACTATTTGTGCAGGCGAGGAACTCAGATACACCTTTACTATTTTCAATCAAACTAGCGGAGTCATCAATAATATTAATTTCGAAGATACCCTAAGTAATGGATTGACATTTTCCTCTAATCCTTTTGGTATCACAGGAGGTATAACGATTACAGGAACGACCAATGGAGACTCCGAGGGTAATTTAATTTTAAATAATATTCCTACGGGGGAGAGTTCCTTTAGTATAAATGTTCAAATTCCGACTACGTACAGCGGAGCGAATCCACACAGTAATGTAGCTTACCTAAATAATATTTCGAGTAATTCATCCTTCTTAGCAGATACGGTTGCTTCTGATGATCCGAATACTGCTGTTATTCAAGATTCAACGAAGGTGGTTATCAATATTCCACCTACTGCTTCCGCTATCCCAACTGATGCAACCTGTGCAGGCGATACCGATGGAGCTATTGACTTGACTCCTGCGGGAGGATCAGCACCTTATACTTTTAGCTGGTCTAATGGTGCTACTACCGAAGATTTAGGATCTATCACTAATGGTGTTTACACCGTTACAGTCACGGATGACCTTGGCTGTACCACTACCACAAGTGCTACCGTCGGTACGACCACCTCTGGCATTACCGTCATAGGAACATCGAATGATGTGACTTGTAATTCGGGAAATGATGGCTCAATAGATGTTACGGTTTCCGATTGTCCAATTAGTTTATCTTATACTTGGTCGCATGGCCCCACTACTGAGGATGTTACAGGGCTTAGTGCAGGCACTTATACGATAACTGTGGAAGATAATACGGGGGCAGGAATCATAACAGTTACCGAAACATTTATCATTAATCAACCCACAGTTATCAACACTAGTATCGCTTCAACGGATGTATTATGTTTTGGAGAAAATACAGGAAGTGCAACTGCTACCCCAAGTGGCGGAACAGCAGGCTATACCTACTCGTGGAGCTCAGGCGGAATAACTGATACGGAAACTGGATTGATAAACGGTACTTATACCGTAACAGTTACAGATGCTAATACTTGTACAGCAACTTCTGAGGTAACTATTTCTCAGCCTGCTGCTGCATTAAGTTCCACATCAACTTCAACGGATGTGACTTGTAATACATCAGGAACAATTGATTTGACTCCAGCAGGTGGAACAGCAGGATATACTTATAGTTGGACAAACGGAGCGACCACAGAAGATTTGACAGGTCTAGCAGCAGGAGATTATACGGTGACGATTACAGATGCGAACTTATGTACGGTGACGGAAACAGTAAGTGTAGGAACTGCAATTAGTTTGGCAGTTAGTGGAGTAGCAACAGTTGTCACTTGTAATGGAGGTAATGATGGTTCGATAGATATAAGCCCTGTAGGCGGAACGGGAGGATATACATTTGCATGGGATACGGGAGCTACATCGGAAGATATAGGAACGCTTACGGCAGGAACTTATACCGTTACGGTAACAGATGGAAGTTTATGTACTGCTACAACAAGTGTTACAGTTACGGAATCAGATGCAGTAAGCGGAACGTCAACTACAGGAGATGTAAGTTGTAACGGAGGTTCAGATGGTTCCATTACTTTGACCGCAAGCGGAGGAGATGGCAGCTATACTTATTCGTGGAATACTTTGGAGACAACAAAAGATATTAGTGGCTTGACCGCAGGAGATTATACCGCAACGATTACTGATGGAAATTCTTGTACGGGTGAAGTTACATTTACCGTAGGTGAACCAACGGCATTGAGTGTAAGCACTACCCCCACAGACGTATTATGTTTTGGAGAAAATACAGGAAGTGCAACTGCTACCCCAAATGGAGGAACAGCAGGCTACACCTACTCATGGAGTTCGGGAGGTAATGCAGCTACTGAAAATAATTTATTAGCAGGAACTTATACTGTGACAGTTACTGATGGTAACGCTTGTACATCAACTACGGAGATAATCATTGCTCAACCTACAGCGGCACTTAGTCTAAGTTCTACTACGACGGAAGAGGGGTGTGCAGGGGCTTCCAACGGAACAGTTGACCTAAGTATTACAGGAGGGACAGCGGGCTATACCTATCTCTGGACGACTGGTGCAACGAGTCAAGATGTTTCGGGACTTGTAGCTGGAACTTATACGGTAACGGTGACCGATGCCAACGCTTGTACTGCTACTCAAGAAAGTATCATTTCACAAGCATCTGACATGGTCGTAACGGCATCGGTAAGAAATGTCAGTTGTTTTGGAGGAACAGATGGCGGAATCATTAATGTAAATGTGACGGGAGGAACACCCGGCTATACGTACTTATGGGATGATCTGAATTACTTAGCCTACTATCCATTTGAGGGAAATACCAATGATGAATCTGGAAATGGTCAAGATATAGTTTCCATATCGGGAAGTGAAAATTATTCCTCGGACGCACAAGAGAGAAACAATGCTTTTACATTTAATGGTAGTACTCGATTAAGATTAGATGACGGTGCAGGATTTTTTACGGGAACGGTCAATACTTATACCCATATGATGTGGGTAAAACCATCTAGTTTATCAGGTACACAAGTACTGGTAGATCATGGTGCTACGGATAGCGGGTTGGGACTGAGGCTAGATGGCAGTACGCTACAAGCTAGGGTACGAGATGGTTCATTCACGAGTACCGGTCTAAGTGCTGCTTTCCCAACAGATGGAAATTGGCACCACATCGCATTGACCTACGATAATGGAGCAGCTAGATTATACTTAGATAGTATTGAAGTTGATTTTGTAAGTACTGGGTACGGAAATATCAATATCAATTCGACTAGGGCCGGAGGACTAGGAGGGACGTTTACCTCTGATCCTTTCGGTAGTTGGAGTAATAATTACTACACAGGGTTGATGGACGCCGTAAGTTTTCACGCTACGGCACTTACCCAAAAACAAATTGCTAGTACATTGTTAAATGATGGAACTCGCTCAGATTTATCAACGGGTGGCTACACTTTAACGGTCATTGATGCTGTTGGGTGTAGTAGTTCTGCTGCAACCTTTAGTGTACCTGAGCCCACTCCAATAACTGCAACAAGTGTCGTCACAGGAGTAAGTTGTAGCGGAGGTTCTACTGGTGCAATTGTGTTAACACCAAGTGGTGGAATACCAGGCTACACTTACGTTTGGACCACTGGAGCAACCACTAAAGATATTTCGGGTCTTGCCGCAGGAGACTACACGGTAACGATTACCGATGCTAACGATTGCACTGTGGAACAAACCATTAATGTAGGCACAGCACCTCCGTTAGTGGCAACGGCTACTCCTGCTGATGTTTTGTGTAATGGAGGAAACAGCGGAAGTATTGATCTGAATGTGACAGGTGGGACAGGCAGTTATACTTATGCTTGGGATAGTGGACTGGGCACGGTTGAAGATCCTAGTGGTTTGACCCAAGTAACTTACAATGTAACTGTAACCGACGGTGCAGGTTGTACGACCACGGCAACTGCAACGGTCAACGAACCTACCGTCCTTACAGCAAGTGCTACTTCAACCGATGCTACTTGCTTTGGAAATAATGATGGTAGCATTAATTTGACCGTAGGAGGGGGTACGCCCAATTATACTTATGCTTGGACAAACTTAGCCACCTCCGAAGATTTAAGTGGGATCACGTCAGGAACTTATACCGTAACGGTGACAGATGATAATGGATGTACTGTTACCACATCGGCTACGGTCAATGCACCTTCCCAAATAACTGTAAACCCAACCATCACCGATGTGCTTTGTAACGGCGATGCTACGGGGGCAATCATTAATACCAATGCTAGTGGCGGCACTCCGGGTTATACTTATGTATGGGATGATTTGAATATAGAGGCTTATTATCCATTCGAAAATTCAATGAATGATGTTTCAGGAAATGGACACAATCCTGTTGGGGGAGTTGGTTTTGGAATCTACTCAACAGATGCGATTGAGAGAAATCAATCTTTTTTCTTTGATGGAGGTTCAAAGATTCAGTACGATGGAGGAGGATTTTTGACTGGAAATTTAACAACCCAAACGGTGATGATGTGGGTAAAAACATCAGACATCATAACTGGTCAAGTATTATTTGACGAAGGAGGTACTGATGATGGTTTTGCGATAGGTTTTTACAATGGAGACATTTACGTTGGGGTAGCTGATAATTGGGCTAGACAAAATGTAGTGAGTGCTTTTCCTAACGACGGGGCTTGGCATCACGTGGCGGCAGTTTACGATAATGGAGATTTATATTTATACGTAGATGGAGTGCAAGTAGATTTTGCGGCTACGGGATATGGAACGATTAATATTCCTAGTACACGAGCCGGTGGACTAGGTGGCACATTCACTTCTGATGCTTTTGGTAGTCTCACTAACAACTACTATACTGGACTCATGGACGACGTAAGAATTAGTAGTGTGGCCTTGGATGCAACGCAGGTTGCGGAGGAAATGGCTAACAACGGAAATCGTTCGGACTTAACGGCTACTACTTATACGTTAACCGTTTATGACGCCAATGGCTGCTCCGCTACCAACAACCTGACGGTGGACGAGCCACCCGCACTAGCCATTTCAAATACCAGTTCGGCAATAAGTTGTTACAATGCGGATGATGCAGCCATTGATATTACCGTAAGCGGGGGAACTGGAACGCCTACCTATATTTGGTCACATGGCCCCACGACTGAAGATGTGTCGGGGTTAGCACCAGGAACTTATACGGTAACTGCGACGGATGCCAACGGATGTACCATTACTTATGCTGAAACTATTACTGAGCCTACGGAACTGTTGTTGAGTGCTAACATAACATCTACATTTGGTAGTTATAATGTCAGTTGTGTAAGTGCCACCAACGGTAGTGCTTCGGCGTCTGCTACTGGCGGAACGGGTACTTTATCCTATTCGTGGAGTAACGGAGCATCAGGTAGCTCATTGACTAACGTTGGAGCAGGTACTTATACTGTCACAGTTACGGACCAAAATAATTGTACGAAGACAAGTTCAGTTACTTTAACAGAACCACCTGCGGTAGCAGGAACAATTAGTGTAAGCCCAACTTTTAATGGAGCTGATGTCTCTTGTAATGGAGCTGATGATGCAACTATCGTTACAACGGCTACGGGAGGTTCAGGAAATTATACCTACGTTTGGAGTACAGGAGCTTCTAGTTCTTCCATCAATAATTTAGCTCCAGGAACCTATACCGTTACTATTTCGGATGATTTTAGTTGTTCTGTAATTTTAACTCAGGTAGTAACTGAGCCTGATGAATTGGTAACGGCGGTGAGTCTAAGTACTAGCTATAATGGATTTGCCGTGAGTTGTCCCGGAGAAACGGATGGTAATATTAATTCTGCTACCACGGGCGGAACGGGGACTTACTCCTACCTGTGGAATACTGGGGCTACCACTCCTAACCTTACCAATCTTGGAGTAGGTGAATATATGTTAACGGTAACAGATTTAAACGGATGTACCGCTGCGGATACCTTAGATTTATCCTCTCCGTCCAACATTACATTTACAGTAGCTGCTGCTGATATTACGGATTGTGGCGCAAACGATGGAGCGATTGCGGTGATTGCTAACGGAGGAGTGGGCACTTATGAATACCGATTGAATGCAGACCCTTGGCAGTCCTCACAAACATTTTTTGGTTTAGCGGCAGGAACCTATGATGTTTATGTTCGCAATAGTTTTGGTGGCTGTGAGGTAGGGCCTCAAACCGTTGTGATCGGGGTGCCAGATGCCCCCATTATTAATAATGTGATCATTGTCAATCCAACGACTACTTCGAGTACCGATGGTAGTGTCATCATCAATGCTACGGGTAACGGAACACAAATCAATTACCAAATAGCAGGCGTAGGAACTTGGCAGACATCCAATACCTTCAACGGAATGTCAGAAGGTATTTATACTGTGGAAGTAAGGTACTACAACCAATCGTGTATTTCTACCCAAACTATTGAGCTAGTTGCTGGGGCGGGCGTTACTGGATCTGGAGGAGGAGTAGATTATTGTTCGGGCGACATCAATGGTGCTCAGTTGACGGAAACCTATTTTATCCCCATTGAAGAAGGGCAACTTTTGAATAGCTTACTATCCATATCAAGTGATGGTGCTCCCAACTTCTGTGGATTTGGATCTATCAATGATCCACGTGATCCTATCCAAAGTTATGTCGTAATCGGTATTGTGGAGGATGGAGTGAATATTTACTACGATCAATGGGAGGATGGTTATGAGCCTAATTTATCATTCCCCATTCAAGCATCAACAGAAGTTTGGGGAGATGGAGATTTATCCAACGGAGCTGCTCCCGGTTTTTCATCTGACCTTTTTAAAGCGGGAGATAAAATTATTTTGGACAATTCAGTAGCTACTGCTACTCGGCAAAGTGTTATAGATTTTGACGCAGGAGATAAAATTGCTAGTCAGGGAAATATGGCGATGACCCGTCTGGCGTGGGCAACCAATACGGGAACGCTCTTCGCTGGTGCCGTGGAGGTGTATCCCATCAAGGAATGGGGAACAGACTATAGGATTCCAGTAGGAGAAAATACGGATGTTAACAGCATGTTTTCTTATACTGGTGCAGTTATCATGGCAGAGGTTGATAATACCATAGTTAGTATTGATGCTGACGCTGACGGGACTTATGAAACTTCAACTACACTTAATCAAGGGGAAAGCTATCTCATCAATGGCAACCTTTTCTCGGGAGGTAGAATTACGGCAAATAATGGGGTGCAGGTTCATTTAATAACGGGTGACATCTGTTCTACTTACGAAACCAGATTTTTCACTCTGACCTCTACCGATGAATGGAGTAATAGTTATTATTCTCCAATTTCTACTCCTACCGATGATCCTACCTACGTGCATTTATTTAACCCTAATACCTACGCAATAACGGTTAATTGGGAGACGAATGCGGGCACACAAATACCATTTACGGTTGCTGCTGGCGCAACTGCTTGGCGAGAAATTCCAGATGGTTCTGGGGTGAAATTTTACACCAATAATACGACTGATGTTTTCTATGCCATTGCTACGGTAGATTCTGACCTTACTGATAATAGTGCCCACGATTGGGGATTTGCTCTATTGCCAGAGGGAAAAATTACCTCTCAAATTACTTTAGCTGGATTTGCTCCGGGGTATGATCCAACGCTACAATGTAATGCCACAAGTACAATATCAAAAGCAGGATGGTCACTATTGTACGCAAGTAGTGAAGAAACAGTCGGGGAATCCGCTCCCGCAACTAATGCTTTTGATGGTGATCCAAATACTTTTTGGCATTCTCAACGGACAGGAACACCACCGTCACATCCTCACGAAATACAAATAGATCTAGGAGCGGATTATGAAATTAATGGTTTCCGTTACACACCGAGGTCAAATAATTCAAGTAATACCTATACACAGAATACCGATGTAATTATTGATGATGCAAGCATAAATACCGTTACCTCTACTATCAATGTTCCATCGGGCAGTACGATTACCGATGTGAACGTTTCAACGCTTGACATTTCCCATAATTGGGTAAGTGATTTAGAGATTACCTTGACGAGTCCTGCGGGGACTACGGTAAGATTGATAGATGGTATCTGTGGATTTCAAGATAGTATTGACATTGTTCTGGACGATGAAGGGCTTACTTATGGAAGCATACCGTGTCCAGCAGTAGGAGGAGGCGCCTATCAGCCGCTTGGTAATTTATCAGATTTTGATGGGGAAAATAGTACTGGAAATTGGACATTAACGATTACTGATGTTTTTGCGAGCGATGGAGGATATCTGGATGGGTGGCAATTAGAAATTAGTACTGGTGCTACTACAAATGGTGCCGTAGCGGATTATGATTTTTACGTTAGTGGAGATGGTGTTAATTGGGGAAGTATTATAGCTTCGGGTACATTTCCTAATTCGCCGGCCGAACAAGAAGTAACTTTTAGTCCTACTAATGGAAGATTTATTCGATTCGTTGCCAATTCTGAAATTTACTCTAATATTTGGACTTCTATTGCTGAACTTGACGTTTTAGAATGTACTTCTGGTGTTACGGAGAATTCAGCACCGATTTGGGTAACTGCTGATTATCCACAGGGGAGTTCTGGTTCTGGAAGTATCACCGTATGCGTTGATCACGACGGAGATGGAGGTGCATTTATAGATGCTAATGGAGTATCTTACGATCAACAACTTGTGGTAAATCCATTAGATCGAATGATCCTTTACGATCCAGACGACTCAGATCAATCAAGTATGAGAATTTGGGTTTGTGATGGAAGTGATGCAGTTATTGCTGGGGCGTGGGGGCAGGATCCCGCAACGGCGAGTCCAGCTTCACCTGCCATTGATTTAGGAGTAGGACTGCCGAACGGTATTCCATTTTCTACTTCCAAGTGTGTCAATCTAAGTCAAGACAATAATCTAAATGGGCTATTCGACGAATGCGATGAAGTATTCTACACTATTATTGTGGAAAATAATGGGGCTTTACCGCTTTCAACTGGATCTGTACTAGTAAAAGATACGATGCCCGATGATCTGACTTACGTTGCTAACACTACGATTACAAGACAGGGTGGAGTAGAAAATACAGTAGTGGATAATACTTCGGGGACTCCTTTCCCACTAGATGAAACGGGGTACTCCTACAACACGATTATTATGCCCGGTGATTCGGTAATCATCACCTTTCAAGCTACGATCAATGATCTTTCTGCTTCGACTACGATTAGAAATGTGGCATATATTACCAACAATAGTCTTTCGTCGGAGCCAGAAGTATCCTTCCCCGTAGAAGAACCAACGCCACCGAGTGCGGCAGGTTTTCCCGTAGATATTACCGTTGATTGTGATGCTGTTCCCGATACCTTACCGATTAACGAATCGAATTGCACTTTTAGTAATATCCTGTACCCCACGGCTCAGTCCGACGGTACACAAGCTATGGACGGACAGGCGATAACGAGTGATGGAGTCACAACTACTTTCAATGTTTTAGATAATTCTATTCTGACTGACTTTAGGGTGGCGGATAATTTATATCCAAGAAGTTCAAGTGATAATGCCCCCTGTGGTTCATCTATCAAGGCTATTGATTTTGCTCAAAGAACGCGAGAAAGTAATAGTTCTTACAACGTGGGAAGTACTTCCAGAATTGAGATGGTTTTCTCTCAGACTGTAGAAAATTTATCTTTTAATTTAAGTGATTTTGACGAAGGAGAATATTTCGTGGATGCAGTTGAGGTGAATATTTATGATGTTAGTGGAACAGCTATTCCTTACGAGTGTGGTCAATTTAATCTTAGCCCGAATGTAGAGCAAGTAGGAGCTAATGAGTTTCAAGCCTTAGATAACACTAATGGGTTTGTGCCGATTGATGATACTAATGCCAATGGAGATATCATGTTTACATTCTATGGATTAAATGTAAAACGGGTAGAGATTATTTTGAAAAATAACTGGAATACGTCTAGTACATCGGGATCAACTCCACTATCCTTTGGGCAGTATCATGTCGCCAATCCAAACGAAACGCACGGAGTTGGAATAGGCCAGTTGTGTTATTGTATTCCCGGAACAAACGAGGGAAGTATTTTTGTGCTCGATGATTGTGGAAATAACAATAGTGTTACATACGTAGAGACTATTGTTTCGTCGGCAGGTTGTAGTAATGCTTACGTTCAGGAAAGAACGTGGACAATCACCGATTACTGTGGTAGTGTGACTACCCACACCCAGACGGTAACAGTTGAGGATAATTCTGCACCAGTTCTTTTTGGCATACCGAGTGATGTAACGGTTACCCCAACGACTATTCCAACTGCTCCTTGTATTGGTATTGGAAATATAGCACTTGCTGGAACCGCAACGCAATCCTCCATATCATCTGGTGGTTCAGCATCTCGTGCCATAGATGGAATCACTAGCGGCGTATATGGAGATAATAGCGTGACACACACCAGCTCGGAGAGCAATGCGTGGTGGGAATTAGACTTGGGGACAGTACAAGATATAGGAACGATAGATTTATGGAATCGTACAGACTGCTGTTCTAACCGCCTGAGCGATTTCTACGTTTTTGTATCTGATGTTCCTTTCACTTCTACTGACTTAGCTACTACCATTGGTCAAAGTGGCGTATTTAATTATTATGAAACAGGAACAGTCAGCCAAACTGAGAGCTATCCAATTGGTCGTTCGGGTCGGTACGTGAGGGTTCAATTAGCTAATGCTGGTATTTTGAGTTTAGCCGAAGTTGTAGTTACGCCACTACTTAGTGGAACAGTTACCCAATCGTCGGTAGGGTGGGGAGGACACCCTTCCCGAGCAGTTGACGGAAATGTAAATGGAATTTACAGTAATGGTAGCGTCACGGCAACCACAAACTCTACTAACCCATGGTGGGAAATAGATTTGGGAGCTGTTCAAGATGTAGGAATGGTCGAATTGTGGAATCGTACAGATTGTTGTGCAGATCGTTTGAGTGATTTTTACATCTTCGTATCTGATGTTCCATTTACGTCAACTGACTTGGATACTACGATCAATCAAAGTGGCGTATTTAACTATTACGAGCCAGAGGCAGTAGCAGAAATAGGTGCCTATGCGATCAATCGAACGGGAAGATACATTAGAGTTCAGCTTGCGGGTTCTGGAATTTTAAGTTTAGCCGAATTTAGACTTATCCCGTCAGGTTGTGTGAGAGCGGTAGATAATTGTAGTTATAGTACTATTTCTTTTTCTGAAAATACGATTACAGGTGTCTGTTCAAATATCATAGAAAGAACGTGGGAAGCTACCGATGAATGTGGTCAAATGGTATCAGCAACACAACGCATTACCGTAGAAGATTTGATTACTGTTGCTGCATCAGTTACTTCGGATTTCAATGGGCAGCAAATAAGTTGTGACGGAGCGAATGATGGTATTGCCGAAGCAGTAGCAACGGGTGATAGAATACCAATCACCTACGCCTGGAGCAGCGGAGACAACACCGCCGTTGCATCTGGACTTTCTGCGGGAACTTATACCGTTACTGTTACTGATGGAGGTGGTTGTACAGTTACTACGAGTGTAACCTTGGTACAGCCCACCGCAATAACGGTAACACCTACCGTTACGTCTAATTTTAATGGCGAAGATGTAAGTTGTGTAGGTGCTAATGATGGCTCTGTTTTCATCACTGCATCTGGCGGAACTTCTACCAAAACTTATGTTTGGAGTTCTGGTGGAACAGTAGGAGGAGGCAATGACTGCTACATCAATTTATCTAATCATCCGATAGAGTTGATAGGAGGACAAGGTACTGCCGTTGGTACGATCAACGAAGCAGACTACGGTATTACGATCAATGGAAATGGTTGGAATGCGTTGAGTATTTCCCAAGCTATTCAAGCTGGATCTACCTTAGAGTTTGAGTTCCGTTCTACCCAAGAGGGAGAATCCCATGATGTTGGTTTTGTCAATAGTATTGCTTCGGCTTCCAACGGAACTAGATTTAAATTATACGGAACTCAAAGTGTATCCACATCTAACGCATATCAAGATTTCACCTATACAGGAAGTGGTAGCTGGGAAAGTTTCTCCATTCCGATAGGGACTTATTTTACGGGAAATTATCAGTACATTTTCTTTGCCAATGATAACGACGCAACTCCTAGTTCAGTTAATTCTTCTTTTAGAAATATTAGAATTGTACATCCCAATGGTGTATGTGGGGTTACGGGTGAAGATACTCAAACGCTAAATAACTTGACTGCGGGAACTTACACCGTAACGGTAACGGACATTAACAACTGTTCTACGACGGCTTCCATCACTGTGCAAGATCCTTCAAACCTCACCTTAACCACGAATGTAACCTCCGACTACAACGGGGAAGATATTACCTGTATCGGTTCTACGGATGGAAGTGGAGCAGCCAATGCTTCTGGTGGGGTAGCTCCATATACCTATGTGTGGAGTACAGGTAGTACGACCAATACGATTGCGAGTGTAGGTGCCGATACCTATACCGTCACCGTTACTGACGCAAACAATTGTACAACTACGGCGGAATTAATTATCAATGATCCCGTCAATGCGGTAGGTGTCACGTTAAGCATTACTTCCGATTACAACGGGGAAGATATTAGTTGTTTTAGTGCCAATGATGGTGCTATCCAAGCTAACATAACCAACGGCACAGCTCCCTACACGTATCTGTGGAGTACGGGGAGTACTGCTAATAACATCGCAGGGCTTTCGCAGGGAGCATATTCATTCACCGTTACCGATGATAACGGCTGTACTGCATCTGCTGCTATCACTTTAAGTGAACCAACAGAACTTACAGCTTCGGCTTCGGTAACTTCTAATTTTAATGGAGCCGAGGTTTCCTGTGTAACGGCTAATGATGGTGAAGCGGTCGTCACACCTTCGGGCGGGACGGGAAGTTACACCTACAGTTGGAGTGATCCCAGTAACCAAACTACAAGTACTGCAGGTGGATTGACCGCAGGAACTTACACTGTTACAGTATCAGATATTAATGGATGTACAGTAGAAGCAAATGTCACTTTAGATCCACCTCCTACCTTGGCAGTTGATGCGGGAACAGATCAGGGAATTTGTCCCGGTGAAAATGTTTCGCTCACCGCAGTAGGAAGTGGCGGTACTGGAGCTACAAGTTTACTCTGGAGTACGGGGGAAACTACCGCTTCGATTACGGTCAATCCTGTCGTTACCACAAATTATACAGTAACCATTACGGATCAAAATTCATGTACTTCGATAGATGTGGTACAGGTCTTTATGAACTCATGTGCCGAGATTTGCGATAACGGTATTGATGACGACTTGGATGGCGATACAGATTGCGATGATTCTGATTGTACTGTTGCCGCTTCGCCCGCTACACTTACCGCCTGCGATGCCTTCAATAATACAGGAATAGGTAGATTTTTCCTACATGATGCTAATTCTATTGTCTCGGGAGCATCGGGAGTAGTGATTTCTTATCATGGTACGTTAGCTGATGCTCAAACTGGGCTTAATACCCTTGTTAGCCCTTATCAAAGTGCTTCTGGAAGTGTTTTTGTAAGAGTAGAGTCATTAGCTACTGGCTGTTTTGGCACCAATACAATCACATTGACTGTTGGAGTAAAATGTCCAGAGAATTGTAATAACAATATTGATGAAGATGGAGATGGGCTGATTGATTGTGACGATCCAGATTGCCCATGTTGTAAAGCGAATGCTCCGACACTCAATGGTTTAAATAAAAAAGATCCTTAAACCGAATTGGATAAATTAAATGTCAAAGAAGTCAAGTAAAAGGTTAGGTTTGACTTTTACGAAAATCTTATTACTGTTCACCCTAGTTTCATTAATTTTTAGTGTAAAAATTAATGGGCAGACAACTTTTTCAGAAAATGCTTCTGGAAAAGGACTTAATCTGGATGGTAGAAAAGATGGAGGTTTTACCTTTGCGGATTTTAATGATGACGGATACTTGGACGTTCTCGTAAATACTCAACAAAATAACTTTACCCACAGATCGAGACTTTACTTCAACGATGGCCCACCCAATTATACCTTTACCGATGTGACTACGACTAATGCTAAAGGACTCTATGCCTCTGGGCTGTCTGGAAGTAGTGTTATGGAACGTAGTGCAGTTGCGGGAGATTTGAATCATGACGGTTACGTAGATTTCATAAGAAATTCAGCTGAGAGACTTGAACTATATTTAAATCAGGGACCAGGTTCTGGATTTCAATTTGGAGTTGGGGCCAATCAAGATCCGGATTTTGTCCTGTACACACTAGGTACTGGGGATTCTAATCCTGCCAATGGGATTCCCAATGGAATGAATACCGAAGGCATAGGACTACTCGATTACGATAATGACGGTGATCTGGATATCATGATCGAAAATCATAACTGGGGAATTGATATTTATCAAAACAATATTATTCCTTTTGGCTTTTTTTTCCTTACCCACGCTACCCCAGGAACAGGATTTCCCCTTGGATTGGATCAAACGGCGGCCGAGGGTGACTACGGGTCAGTTACCGACTTTGATGATGATGGCTACATTGATATCGTAGCGCGAAAAAGAGACATGGAGGATTTTTGGAGAAATAACGGAAACGGTACTTTTTCCCCAGTTAACTGGGTAGATCAACAGGCTATAAATACTAATAAAGGGGCAGTCTCATTATATGATTTTGATAATGATGGGGATTACGATTTGATGTGGACGGATAACGATGTGAATCAGATCTGGCAACAAACTGGAGTTGGCTCGGGTACTTTTGTAGGAACCAACGAACCGGCTGCTTCGAGTGGTATTTCCTTACCTACTAGCGGAATAGATGGGCTTGCCTGTGGAGACGTAGATAATGATGGAGATGTAGATTTGTTTTTGGGAAATAATTCAGGGGATAGTTATCTTTTTATCAATACCACACCGCCCGGTAGTTCCAATCTTACTTTTCAAAGAAATAATTGTGGCATTGATGTGGATGAAAATGCGGAAGGGGCGGCTTTCGTTGACTTTGATCAGGACGGGGACTTGGATTTGTACATCAATATTCACAATGATGATAATCAGCTCTGGATCAACAACTTGAATAATTCAAGACGGGAACGACATTTATTTGTAAAAGTACGGGAAAATCTGGACGAAACGATCCCCGATAGAGATGCCATAGGAGCCAACGTTATTCTGAGAGATTGTGATGGTAATGTGATTTCGGGTATTCGGGAAGTGAATGGAGGAAATGGACACGGAACACAGGATCCAGCGTTGGTTCACTTTGGGTTACCGCAGGGGGCAGATCAACTGTACATCGTCGAGATTCATTATCCTTACGTAAATGGAGATCGAAAAATTGCTCAAATTAAAGTGATCCCAGAGGACTTAGGAACGTATCATTTGCTGGATATAGATCCACAGGTAGTCATAGATAATCCCATAGCGAATAATGACAATGGGGGAATAGTGTACTCTGGACAAACAAAAGATTTTAATGTCCTTTCCAATGATCTGGATGCTGCAGGAGATGCTTTTATCATCTCTCCAACTATAGTCGGACCACCCGGAAGTGGTACGGCAACGGTTATCAATTCTGGAAATCAAATCAGATATACCGCTGATGCTCCCGGTACGTATTACATTACTTATGAGATTTGCGAAGTGCTCTGTGGGTACTTATGCGATCAGGCGGTACTTACAGTCAATGTGTCAGCGGCCCTTCCATTAACCAATCCCGGATCAATAAGTGGTGGCGGAACTTATTGTGGTAATTTACCCGGCAATCAGAGTATAAACGGTACTGCGGCTTCGGGCGGTGGCGGTAGTTCCATTCAGTATCAATGGCAGTATCGTACAAAAGCAGTATGTGGCTCTTCTTGGGGCAGTTGGGTAACGTGGAGTGCACAGACGGGAGCAAATGTAACTAACTGGAATTACACAGGAAATATACCTCACCAATTTAGGAGAGGAGCAAGACGGGGAAATAGTGGAAGTTGGTTGTACTCGAATATTGTCACATTCGAGGTAGAACAACCACTAACTAGTGCGGGTACAATAACGGGTGGCGGGGAGTTTTGTGAAACCTCCACGGGAACGACGCATACTCTAGGCAGTTCGGCATCACCTTCGGGGGGCTGTGGTGGAAGTGTACAATACCAATGGGAATATAGATATAGAGGAGAGTGTTCAGGAACGTGGGGATCATGGACAACTTGGAGCGGACGAACGAGCGCAACGACGACTTGGAATGGTAGCACAGATAGAGATTATCAATTCAGACGAGCGACTAGGCGTTCTACGTGTGGTAGTTGGATATATTCTAATACGATCACTTTTAATAATTTCAGCCCTTTAACGAATGCAGGTACAATAACGGGTGGCGGGGAGTTTTGTGAAACCTCCACGGGGACGACGCATACTTTAGGCAGTTCGG